>CAILUB010000352.1 GCA_903837305.1 uncultured Cytophagaceae bacterium | reverse complement strand
CCTAGAAAGTATAAACTATCGCCAACTGATTTTTTAGACCAATCATCCATTTCTATGGAGAGTAAATATTTTATTTTTGAAGATATGTCAATTTTACCAATATAATTTAAAACATCTTCAATTAATACTTTAACTATAGTGGGTGACTTTTGTAATAATAAGGAAGCTAACTCATCCTCGATGCCAAACAAGCTAATATCCTTAAATGTCGCATTGCCAAATGAATCTTCAGCAGCTGTTCTATTGTTTGCTGGTATTACAACTAGAAGTGGTTTTCCTTCAGTGTTTCTTAATTCGATAAGTTTTGTCGGAGAAATGTATTCCTTCCCAACTTTCTTGTCAGATAAAATAAATGTATCCAGATTAGTATAGGTTTCCCTTAATTTAATTAACAATTCTGATACTTGTTCGTTTCCAAGACCGGTAATTTTAATGCAATGACCAGGCAATGCATTTTTAAATTCTCCATCATATTTTGATATGATAAGTTCAACAATATATTCGTAGTATTTTTTTGTTAAGCTCATAGTAGTTTAAATTTAGTAACGTGGTCTAATTTTTTGTAAAATAAAAGCATCACTTAAATCATTGTAAAAACCAATTTGTCGTAGTTTGTTTTTAAATGCATCAACATTGTCTTTAAATGCTTGAATTGTATTGAGGTCTGCACCCGCAAATTTTGGATCGTCTAAGCCGTTTATAATTAATCCGTAACGTTTTCTGAATATCTCCATTAATTCCTCAATTGAAACTGCTTTAGAATGAAGTTCATTATTTTGATTTTCAAGTAAATTAATTTGCGTTAAAGCCTCTAATAATCTAGTCCCTAGCACAAATCTTCTGGGATGTTTTTTGCTACGCCCTTGTGCCATAAAACCTCTTTCACTATTTTTTCCAGTTAAGTTATCGATCAAATACACATTAAATCTATACTGATAATTCCCCCTAAGTCTCATTAACAATTCAATATATTTATTAAAGCTTGAATCCTCATATACGGCAAATTCATTGATAATTTCTCGATCCTCTTCATCCCAAGAAGCAGCTAGATTATCCCAATGGACTTGATAGTAAATTTCTAGTTCTTGCTTTCGATTTGTTAGTGTCTCAAGAGCAGTGTCTAAGTTGGAAGAGTTGTTTTTTTCTAATTTTAGCATGCGCAAAGCCGCATTCACTTGAAATGTTGATTTAATATATTCCAATAGCCCGTTATACATTCTTTCTGCGTCAGCCCCTGAAATTACAGCGGGTTTTGATTCAAAATTATCAGTAACGTCTAAAACAATACTCCAATCATCAACCACTTTAGTCGAACCTGCTTTTATCATTTTAGGCAATAGATAAATAAGTTTTTGAATATAGATTGATAAATGAAATGAAATAATTATTTTAAGATAATCCAAAAGCACATTCCTTGGAATAGTTCTTTTATACAACAATAATCGTCTAACATCGTCACAAAATAGTTCAGCTTGTTTCTCTAATATTGGTCGGATATTTTGTACGCCAACACCACTAGTAACAAAACCTGCGGATTTTATGTCTTTTATAAGCATTAAGATGCCCATACTATCAACATCTATACCGTCATATTGATTTATTCTGTTAGTGTTTTTATCCCAGCCTTCGGATAAAAAACTTTTCAATTCATCCCTTACTTGTGGAGAATAGTTTAACATGTTATAAACCTGATCCGCGGTGTTATAATCTCTTGCTTGAGCTGCATTTCTAACCTTATAACTTTCTAGATGGATTGGTCGTAGTGAGGAAATTTTCTCCTTATCTATTTTACCTCTAAAGACCATATTAAGCAAATTACATCTCAACCAATTTTCAACTGCCTCTGGATTTTCTTTAAATCCGGAAACTTCACCTTTTTCTTCCAATACACGAAAGATATTTTTCATTGAATCTATATCAACATCTTTCTTAGTACCCGAAAGTGCAAGTTGTTTTGGCCTTACACCATTTGTATTTAATAGCATAAATAGATTTAGTAGAATATTCTCAATATTTACCCCTTTTGCATCGGCTGCAAATATTAATTCATTCCTAAATATCGCTTCCTGTTGGTTAATTTTCATATTCTAATTCCGTCAAGTATAATGGTGAAACT
>CAILUB010000351.1 GCA_903837305.1 uncultured Cytophagaceae bacterium | reverse complement strand
TTTATTCAATCCGCCTAAGTAGTATTTTCAATGACCGAAGTCATTTAAAATCTTCGTTTGTATGAAATGTAATTATTGTACACAAAAATAGTAAATAATTTATAGGCGGAAAATATTTTAGTATATTTTTTTTACTATTCAGTTATAAAATAGTACTATTTCTTTTTATTGATACTCTCTTCCATATCTGAGAGTTCTACTTCTAATGCTTTAGTTGAAATGGTTATCTCCCAAGCACTGAGGGCTAAAGAAATACACATGCCCACTAACCCTATCCCGAAAAACCAGCGAGCTACTAATTGTTCATTCATAAATAGAAGAAACATGCATACAACGCTCAAAATCAAACTTATAATGGCAATAATCTGCATGCGTTGAATCAACTTCATCCGTAAACGAAGATTATCAATTTGCATCCGAATCGAATCATCTGGGTTCTGTTGGAACTTTTCGTGTAAACCCCGAATTAACGAAGCCATCGACATAAAGCGATTTGTAAAGGCGATCATCAACAAAGAAACTGTTGAGAACAATAAGGCGGGGGTACCGATGCTTAATTCCATGTTACTTATAGTATTGATCGAGTAATTGATTCATTTCTTCTTGTACTTTTTTCGCCTCTCTGGCTGCAGAAATCGAGGTATCATCTCCAGCATAAATGATGCCACGGGAGGAATTCACCAACAGACCTACGCGACTGTTCATTCCATATTTGGCCACATCTGAAAGACTTCCACCTTGGGCTCCAACACCTGGCACTAAAAAGAAATTATCCGGTGCTATTTCACGGACTTTGGCAATATAATCAGTCCTAGTCGCTCCTATCACAAACATTAATTGATCTGCGCTCCCCCATTGCATGGATTTACGCATCACGTGCTCGTAGAAAGGAATACCAGTTGAATCCTTCATTTGTTGAAAATCGTTACTGCCAGGATTAGAAGTTAAGGCCAAAAGAATCACCCACTTATCTTCAAATTGCAAGAAAGGAGTCACCGAATCCTCGCCCATATAGGGTGCAACCGTCACAGAATCGAAATCAAAACCAGCACGAGCAGGCTCAAAAAAAGTTTGAGCGTATTTCGTTGCCGTATTTCCAATGTCGCCTCGTTTAGCATCAGCGATAGAAAAAACGTCTTTAGGCATATAGTCCATCGTTTTCTGTAAACTTTCCCAACCAGCAGGTCCTAAAGCTTCGTAAAAAGCGATATTAGGCTTATAAGCCACCGTATAAGGCAAAGTGGCATCGATGACCGCTTTATTAAAGGCAAAAATGGGATCTTGTTCTGTCTTGAATTTACTGGGAATCAACGAAATGTCGGTATCTAGACCCACACATAAAAAGGATCTTTTTTGCTCAATCTGCTTAATTAATTCCGCTGAATTCATGTGAAAGAAGGAAAATAGGATTAATTTTGCCACAAATCTATCCCTTTCCCTGCCAAAAAACAATTTATGGAATTCATTACCCATCGTTTGTCCGGAGTTATCGAGTGTGTACCTACTAAATTTCACGATGAGCGTGGTTATTTTTATGAGTCTTATAACCAGAAGCGCTTTGCAGCGAATGGAATCCCCGAAGATTTTGTGCAAGACAATTATTCCTTCTCTTCGAAAGGAGTGTTACGTGGCTTACACTTCCAACACAACCCAAATGGACAAGGGAAATTAGTGCGAGTAATGACGGGAAAAGCATTGGACGTCGTAGTTGACTTGCGCAAGGACTCCCCCACTTTTGGACAGCATGAAAAATTCGTTTTAGATGCAGATAAAGGCAATATGCTCTATGTTCCCATCGGTTTCGCCCACGGCTTTATAGCGTTAGAAGAGACCATATTTGTGTATAAATGCACCAATTTTTGGAATAAAGAGGCGGAATCAGGCATTCGTTGGAATGATCCACAATTAGGCATCGAATGGGGTGTTGAAAACCCGATTGTGTCGGATAAGGACCAAATTCTACCTGACTTCAACCCGAACCAGGCAATCTTTTAAAAAAAATTATAGTATCTTTGCAACAATGACTCGTAAGCTGATTTTATCAAGCCCATTACTCGAAATAACCATATCTCGGTTATGCCAAGAGCTCATTGAAAATCAAATCAACGGTGTTGAAACCGTTATTCTAGGCTTACAGCCCCGCGGAATTTTCTTTGCAGAACGTATCGCAAAAGAACTAAGTAAACACCTTGAAAAAGCTCCTAGTGTAGGAAAAATTGACGCCACGTTCTTCCGCGATGACTACCGCCGGAGAGAAACCGTATCGCCTAATTCAACCGATGTCCCCTTTTTGATCGAAAACAAGCGTGTTATCTTAGTGGATGACGTTTTAGCCACTGGCCGAATGGTTCGGGCAGCGCTGGATGCGATGAATAGTTTTGGGAGACCGGCTAAAGTGGAATTATGTGTCTTAATCGACCGTATCTATAACCGTGATTTGCCGATTAACGCAGATTACGTGGGTAAAAGTGTGAATACCTTACCCACCGAAAAAGTGCTCGTAGAGTGGACAGAACAAGGCCACGAAGCGGACAGAATTTGGTTAATTCCTCAACCTGAATAACTATGTTAAAGTCGCCACACTTATTAGGAATCAAAGATCTGGATGAAGAATCCATTCAATTGATTGTTAAAACGGCCAGAGAATTTAAAGAGGTCCTAAACAGACCCATTAAAAAAGTTCCTTCTCTACGCGATGTGACGATTGCCAATATCTTCTTTGAAAACTCCACCCGTACCCGATTATCCTTTGAATTAGCTGAGAAAAGACTCTCCGCTGACACGATTAACTTCTCAGCATCAGGCAGTTCAGTGAAAAAAGGAGAAACCTTGTTAGATACCGTAAACAATATTCTAGCGATGAAGGTGGATATGATCGTGATGCGGCACGCTAGTCCAGGTGCGCCTCATTACTTAGCCAAACACATTAAAGCGAATATCATTAATGCAGGCGACGGGACGCACGAGCATCCAACGCAAGCCTTATTAGATACCTTCTCTCTACAAGAAAAACTAGGCGATTTAGCCGGCAAAAAGATCGCCATCATTGGTGACATTTTGCACTCCCGAGTAGCCCTATCCAATATTTATGCCTTGAAAAAGCAAGGAGCAGAAGTTCGCCTTTGTGGACCTAGCACCTTGATTCCGAAGCACATACAAAGTTTAGGCGTCGAAGTTTCTCACGACGTAAAGAGTACCTTAGCCTGGTGTGATGCCGCAAACGTATTGCGTATCCAGTTAGAGAGACAACAAATTAAGTACTTCCCGAGTCTTCGCGAATACTCGCAGTTCTTCGGGATCAATCGCGCGATGCTGGAGGAATTACCCAAAGAAATCGTTTTAATGCACCCAGGCCCAATAAACCGCGGGGTGGAATTAAGTTCTGATGCAGCAGATTCGCCGCATTCAATCATCTTAGATCAGGTAGAAAATGGCGTGGCCGTGAGAATGGCTGTCCTTTATTTACTTGCTTCTAGAGCTTCGTAAGCTAATAACATTTTTTGGGTAGAGATGTGATTTCCGCAGGCATAATGGCCTAGTGGGCAATTTTTCTTACCGTGATCTCCACAAGGACGACAATCCAATTTTTCTGATACCTCAATGATTTGACTTTGATCCGCTAAAGGGCCAAAGCCAAAATCAGGAATCGTAGAACAGAACAAGGCGACTGTAGGAACATTAACCGCCGAAGATAGGTGCATCGGACCGGAATCGTTGACGAAATTACCTTTGCTTTGGGCAAAAATAGACGTAGACGCTAAGAGCGCATGTTTTCCTGTTTCATTAAAGATAGGCCAGCCAGTGCAGGCTTGTTCAATTTCATCTGACAAATGCTTTTCATTAGGCGAACCCATTAACACAACTGCCTGATCACGAGGCAGTAAATGAATAAAATCGATCCATTTCTGAATGGGTAAACGCTTCGTCTCCCACACACTTCCAGGGGAAATACAAATGTAATTTTTAGCGGGTGCTGATACCTTCGAAGGATTCAAGAAAGGTTTATACACCTTCTCCCCTAACCAATCGCTCAATAAAGCCGTATTTCGTTCTACCTCGTGAATGCCATTACCGAAAGGATGCGGATAAGCTTTTGTAAAAAACCAGGAAAGTGGATTTTTTGCAAACCCATAAACCTGTTTGGCACCAATCATCAGACTCAACAAACCCATTCTGAAGAATCGCTGTACCACAAAAACTTTATAAAAGGATTCTTGCTTCAAATTAGTGCGTAAATCAAGCCATGAAGCTCGTTTATTGGACTTATCATAGGTCCAAACGCGCTCCAAACAAGGATGTGTGTAAGCCTGAAAAATAGACTCATTCCCTTTCCTTACTAACAAATGAATGGCCGTTTCAGGGGATTCTATCCGGATTTTCTCCAATAATGACGTTACTAAAACCGCATCCCCGAGGAAAGCGGTCTGAACAATTAACACCTTGGATACAGTTTTCATAGAAGAAAAGGACGCGATTAGCCATAAAATTACTTATTTTTGAGACATTTTTCACCAAAACCCCATTTATGAATTCCATTCACCTGCATACCCTCTCAAACGGAATCACGGTGGTGCACAGACAAGTGCTTCACACAGAGATCTCGCATTTAGGGATTATGTTAGACATTGGAAGTCGAGATGAATTAGCGGAAGAAGAGGGTTTAGCGCACTTTTGGGAGCACATGGCCTTCAAAGGGACGAAGAAAAAGAACAATATGCAGATCATTAACCGCCTAGAAGTTTATGGCGGAGAATTGAATGCTTATACTACCAAAGAAAAAATCTGTTTCCACGCCTCCATTTTAAGCCCCTATTTCGAACGGGCCTTAGAACTATTAACTGACATTACGTTTGAATCCGTGTTTCCTGAAAAGGAATTAGAGAAAGAGCGTTCGGTTATTTTGGAGGAGATGTCGATGTATTATGACGCTCCGGAGGAAGCCATTCAGGATGATTTTGATGAATTACTCTTCCCTAATCATCCACTAGGTGTAAATATATTAGGAACGACAGAGACGGTTCAGGCTTTCCAAAAAAAGGACCTAGAATCCTTCATTGAACGTAATTTAGACACCTCGCGCATCGTCTTTTCCTCCATTGGAAAATTAGACCCTGCTAAAGTTTTTGCTTGGGCAGAAAAGCATTTAGGATCCATCAAAGCGAAGAAGCAAATCGTGAAACGCCTTGCTCCTTCACCTATGATCCCTCAGACCAAAGTCATCAAAAGAGGCATTACACAATCCCACGTGGCTTTAGGCCGTCAATCCTTTGCTATTGAAAATCCGAATAGACTCGCCTTCTTCCTACTCGTGAATCTATTGGGTGGACCTGGAATGAACTCCCTACTGAACGTTTCGGTTCGGGAACGACACGGGCTTGTGTATTCAATCGAAGCGAGTTTAACCTCCTTTTTAGACTCCGGTTATTGGGCCATTTATTTTGGGACAGAGCCAAATCAGGTGAACAAATCCTTGAAATTGATTCATAAAGAGTTTGCCAAACTGCAAGAAAAGGAGTTAACAGCACCTCAATTGACTAAGATAAAAAGCCAGTTAAAAGGTCAATTAGCTATGGCGGAAGAGGGAAACCTTAATTTCATGTTGATGATGGCTAAGAATCTCTTAGATCGAGAGAAAATTGAGAGTTTAGACGAAATTTTCGAACAAATTGACCTCATTGACAGCGCGCATATTCAATCGCTTGCGAAAGAAATGCTAGATCCTGCTACTTTGAGTTGTTTGATTTTCGAACCATAATTCAGTGCATATTTACCTCCATATCCCCTTTTGTAGGCAAGCTTGTCATTATTGCGATTTTCATTTTTCGACCAATACGAGCCGAAAAGAGGGAATGGTCAACGCTTTATGTAACGAAATTGCAGCGCAGAAAGACTATTTGCAGGGTACTGAACTACAAACGATTTATTTTGGCGGAGGAACCCCTTCCCTCTTATCTGCTACAGATTTAGACACGATTTTCAACACGATTCGCGGCTTTCATCCCGTCGCCAGCGACGCTGAAATTACCTTAGAAGCGAATCCAGAAGATTTAACGCTGGATTATTGCCAACTGATTGCCTCAAAAGGAATTAATCGCCTGAGTATCGGCATTCAATCCTTTCAGGAGAAAAACCTAGTTTTGATGAATCGAAACCATCAGGCTACCGATTCAATTCAAGCGATTCAGAATGCGCAAAAAGCAGGTATCAACAACATCAGCATCGATTTGATTTACGGAATTCCTTCAAACTCTGAAGCAGAATTAGCCGAAGATTTGGAAAAGGCTACCGCGCTGGGAGTCCAACACATTTCAGCCTATAGCTTAACGGTGGAGCCTAAAACGGTTTTTGGCGTTCAAAAAAAGAAAGGGGCTTTTCTGGAAATTCCGGATTCCGCGATGGCAAATGCCTTTACGCAGGTAAGAGATTATTTAGAATCCAAAGGTTATGAGGGCTACGAAACCTCGAATTTTGCGAAAGAAGGCCATTATTCTATCCACAACACCAGTTACTGGCAGCAAGAACCCTATTTAGGCGTTGGACCTTCCGCGCACAGTTTCAATGGCCATTCCAGGCAATGGAATGTGGCGAATAACGCCAAATATATGTCAGAGGGTCTCGCATTAGTGGAGAAAGAAAATCTTAGTCCAGCCGATCAACTCAATGAATACCTCATGGTTCGCTTGCGAACAAAATGGGGTATTGACTTGAACTATGTACGGGAGAGCTTCGAAAAAATGGGACAAATTTATCCTGAAAAGGAATTTCAGACCTGGATTGCGAAAGGTTTCGCTCGAATTGAAAATGACAGTTTAATACTAGAAGGCGAAGGTAAATTAATTGCTGATCGTTTAAGCAGTGATATTTTTGTGGTCTAAGGCCTTTTTGTAATTTTACAACCCTATGGCAAAGCGAATCGAATACGATAAAAAATCACCTATCCCCTCCAACGGAAGTAAAAAGTTTGAACGCTTAGCGAAGAAAAGCCCTAAAAAACGCACTTGGCTCAAGAAAATTGGCTTTTTCTTCCTCTACCTATGGATTTTTAGCCTGTTTTCGGTCTTATTTCTAAAATTCTTCCCCGTCTATTTCACCCCTACTATGGCTTCCAGGAAGATTGATGCGCTCTTAGAAGGAAGACCATCTAAAATTCACAGCCAATGGACATCCTACAAAGAACTAGATAAAAATGTGGCCATCGCCGTGATTGCCTCTGAAGACCAGGCTTTCCCAGATCACCACGGATTTGATTTTGACGCGATGTGGGGCGCAGTGAAGCACAATATGAAAGGCAAAAAAATCCGTGGAGCGAGCACCATTTCGCAACAAGTGGCAAAAAACGTCTTTTTATGGCAAGGCAGAAGCTATGTCCGAAAAGGCTTAGAAGTCTACTTTACGTTCTTGATTGAATTGATTTGGGGCAAAGAACGCATTTTAGAAGTCTATCTGAATGTGGCTGAGACGGGACCGATGACTTTTGGTGTGGAAGCGGCCTGCCGCCAATATTATGGTCACAGTGGAACCGAGATTTCGGCCTCAGAAGCGGCTAGAATTGCAGCGGTTTTACCGAGCCCAAACCGCTTTTCGATCGAACATCCCTCCGCTTATGTACGCAAACGTACCTCTGCGATTCAACGCCAAATGAAAGGCTTAGGGGGTAAAAACTACCTGAAAAATCTATAATAACTCGACCGATGGATCCCAGAAATGGGTGGCGAACTGTTGAATTTGATCGTTTTTAATCGTGAGGCCTTCTGCTTCTAGTAATTCTTGCATTCTATTCCCTCCGAAAAAATTCTTTCCCGTTAAAACCCCATTACGATTCACGACGCGATGAGCAGGAATATTTGCTTGACCGTGTGATGCATTCATCGCCCAACCCACTAATCTAGCCCCTCCTTTAGAACCTAAATAGCCCGCAATAGCGCCGTAAGTCGACACTTTGCCGGAAGGAATCAACGCTACTACCTGGTAAATCGCTTCAAAATCAGCCATTATTCTTCTTTACACTCTTCGATCTCTTGACACAACTCCGCATACCACTTCTCCCCAAATTTGCGAATCAAGGGCTCTTTCAAAAATACATAAATAGGAACACCTAAGGACGCTCCATTCGAACACGCGTCAGAACAGATAGACCAACGATCGTAATTTAAGGCCGTATAATCGGCTAATTTAGCCAATCGAATCGGGTACAAATGACATGAAATAGGCTTTCTGAAATCCGTTTTACCGGCAAAATAAGCTTGCTCAATCCCACATTTCAAATGCCCTTTGTCATCATATAAGGCATAGGCGCATTCTCTTCCTTTAATCACGGGCGTAGAAAAGTCACCATCGTCATCCTTTACCCATGCTCCTGATTTTTCAATTTCTTTTAACCCTATTTCAGATAAAAAGGGCTTGATATCCTCTTGAATACGTTCTAATATCTCTAATTCGTCTTCCTCTAATGGAGCCCCTAAATCGCCCTCTACGCAGCAAGCGCCTTTGCATTTGGCTAAATCACATACGAAAAATTCGTCTGCTATATCGGAAGAGATTACCGTATCGTCAATTAAAATCATCTGGTTATTTTTGAACCACAAAGGTACATATTATAGTTTATATAGGTAATTTTACCCTATGAAATCCCTTTGGATACTTTTATTAATACTTTTATTCTGTTTTCCGGTTTTTGCCAAAACCGAGTTTCCCGACTCCCTTTTGATCGGAAACGTAAAGGTATTCATCCATCCTTCCGCTAAATCCATCCTAGAAACAGAGCAAAAGCGCTTAGGGAGCAGCAAGAAATTTGTGGAAGGAATGAAAGAGAAAATGCGCTTCTATTTTCCAGTTATGGAGCCTCTTTTACAATCAGCAGGGATTCCCAATGAGTTCAAATACCTTTCTGTTCAAGAAAGTGGATTAAATCCGATCGCTGTTTCGAGCTCGCAAGCCGTAGGATACTGGCAATTTAAAGCAGGTACTGCGACGGATGTGGGAATGAAAGTGAATGCAAATGTGGATGAACGAAAACACATTATCGAGGCTACAAAAGGTGCCGCGAACTATTTTACTCGAAATAACCGGGTTTTAAATAACTGGGTGGGGACACTTCTCTCCTACCGAGTGGGCTTAGGAACAGCGAAGAAAACTTCCTATGTGATGGATTGGGTGGGAAAATCGGACATTCAGGTGGATTCGAGCACGGATTGGTACGTATTACGTTTCTTAGCCTATCAAAAATTTTGGGCAGATGAATTCAAAAAAGATGATTCACTAGGTATTCAGCCGGTAAATCAAGCCAAACTCATTTGCTACGATAATTCCTGCGGCAAAAACCTCTATGAAATCGCGGATGAATTGAATGTAAGCTACAATGATTTAAAGAAATACAATCCGTGGCTATTGAACGATTACGTTCCTGGAGATAAGAATTACATCATCTACCATCCTTCTACAGTAACCTTCTTCGAAAATTCCATCCAGATTCCTGAGATTTTACAGCCTGATGATTTTCTGTTACCGCCTAAAAAGAAGTTAGATAACCCGCAAAAGGAATAGTCCATCTCGAATAGGCAACAAAAGAGGCTCCACACGTGAATCGTTAGCTACTTTTGTATTGAAGTCACGCAAAGCTTGTGTTGATTTATCTTTAGCCGCTTCTTCTAAGATTTTACCACTCCAAAGCACATTATCAACTAATATAAGTCCTCCTGGACGCATTTTATCGATCACTAAATCAAAATAAAGGGCATAATTACGCTTATCCGCATCGATAAATACCATATCTAATGGGCCTTCTATGGCAGAAATTTCGTGAGCGGCATCCGCGATGCGGTAATCAATTTGCTCTTTATAAGCAGATCGATCAAAGAACGAACGAGTGAAGGTTTCCAATTCTTCGTTCACATCAATCGTAATCAAACGACCACCTTTTTTTAATCCTTCCGCCATACAAAGGGCAGAATAACCCGTGTAAGTGCCTATTTCGAGAATAAGAGAGGGTTGATAGACTTTGGCAATAAAGGACAAAAAACGCCCCTGTAAATGACCCGAAAGCATTCGAGGCTGCAATACCATCGCGTGCGTCTCCCTTACTAACTCCCTTAATAAGTCATTTTCGGGTTCCGTATGTAAACGCGCATATTCCTCAATGCCGTGGTCAATGAATTCCATCTATTTGATACCCGTATAAAAGAAGTCCAATGAATTATCAGGATCTTGGCTAAGGAAATAATCGTCCACCTGAATCGATGAAACAAGTGAATTATTTGACTTAGACATCGATAAGCGACTCATGCGATTCGCGATATCATAAGGTACTTGTAACCAAGTTCTTGGTAATTTATATTGTAAGTTGAAAATATCAAATCGAGTGATTCGCTTAACTGCTACCTTATTTTCTTCATAATAATCCATCACTTTTTGATTCCCATGCACCCCTTCCGTCACTACTTCAGAGAAGTGTTTCTTCATTAAATCTCGTAATTCTGGAGCTAAATACTCCCGTACGTGCCACGGATTACGGGTTAAAGAGAATTTCTTATTCACGGTTGTTAAATACAATTTCCCACCCGGCTTTAACACGCGAGCCGCTTCCGCTAAAAAGAAATCATCGTTTTCGATGTGCTCGATCACCTGAAAAGTTACGACAAAATCGAAGTGATTCGAAGGCAAATCTTTTAAAGGTGGCAAGAACATATCGATAAACTTGAATTTAGGATAAGTCTTCGATAAACTCTCCATCAATTCCGTATTCTTGTCCACTCCCGTATAGTCACTTACCTTATCCGCTAAAACACCTACCCCGCGTCCCGTGCCGCATCCAATCTCAAGAACATTGCCAGAAAGTAATTGGCTGACGTGGATATAAGGATACAATAAACGCTGGTGAACGGGATTATCTGAAGGAATATCAGAGGAAGCAATTTCGGTAGTTTTATACATTCTAATAAGATTAAGAGACAAAGGTAAGGAATTATCTAGCTGAAATGTTAAAAAAAATGCCGACCTTCGTGCAAAATTTCAAGCAACAACGTGTCAGAAGAAAACGAATCAAGACC
>CAILUB010000350.1 GCA_903837305.1 uncultured Cytophagaceae bacterium | reverse complement strand
CGGGAGCCACCTTTTGAGAAAATAGCGAATAGCTTATTAAAGTAAATAATAGGGTGAATCGTTTCATTAGAATTCAGTATAAAGGAAGCAGTTTTCGAAAATAGTTTGACCTTGATTAGGAATCGCACGGAATAAGGGGTTAAAACCAAACCAAATGATTTTACCTTTGTCCACCTCTTTAACCCCTAATAACAAAGAATTGGCTAATTGGGCTTTCTTATTTGATCCTACAAATCCCATAATAATAGGCTTTGATGAGGTTTTAAGTACAGGTGTAAAATCTTTAGGCAGCTTAACAAAATCAGATACTTGATTTAAGATATACATAGAAGCTTCATTTATTCTAGAAACCAAGGGGTGAGTCTTCTCTACGTCCACTTGTAATATATTCCCCGAAGAGGTATTAGACAACTCAGCCCTTTCACGCATCACATATGTAGACGTATGTTTAGCTGTATCTTCTTTAGCTATTAAATCTTTATCCTCAATAATTTTCCGAGCACCCTCCATTAAAATCAGTTTACCACCTTTTTTCACCCAATCAGTTAATAAAATCGAATTCGTATTCGAGAGGGCAGCATGCTTGCCATCTGGATAAATGATGTGCGTGTAATTAAACAGATTCGACTTGAATAATTGTGTCGCAGCGATGAAGGAAGGTTTAAATCCATATTTCTGGGTTAAAAAATAAGCGATTTCACCTTGTTGATTAACATCATTAGCTGGATCAACTATGACAGCTATTTTAGGAACAAATTCAGATTTGTAATGAGTTGAACCTAGATCATAATTATCTGTTGATTTGAACGTGTTTAAACCAATAAGTTGAATTGAACGATTAGTGGCAAACTTTATTAATTCAGCCCTTTGTAAATCAGTTAATTTTAAACTAGTGATCGTAACCATTCCTGACTTATTTAACGCATCATTATAGGTCACTAGTGCGCCCATATCGATGGCATATTTAATTAATTCCTGACTTGATTTGTATTCGTCTATTGCGAATTGATAAGCTAATTGCTTTTCATTTGGCAGAGACTGCTTACCATCCGGTAGATTCTTAGATGGTCCAAAAACATTTTCATTCAGTCCAAAGGCTTTGAGCCCATTTAATTGAAACAGGTTCCACGCCGTTATATCATACGTTAGAGAATCCTCCAAAGCGATTGTTGGATCCAATAAAGCCTGAATTAAGGGTGCCGATGGCTGTTTTGCGGAAATAAGTAATCCATACTTATTTAAAGGCAAATTTACATGCTTCATAGAGGTATACTCATAGGCAGGAACACTTTTAACTACATCTGTATAAGTGAAAGATATATTATTCTTTAACAGCAATTGTTTAAATTCTTGACCTTTCACCAATTCTTCTTCAGGAACAAAATAGTATCCGTACTTATTCGAAGGATTAGATCTAGACTTATCATGAACACCATAAAATGACGCTTTCAAACTCTCTGCGTTAGTAAGAGACCATTCTACTAAGTTTAAGGCCAAAGCTGTATGATGCTTCACCCGATCAACCAGAGAGATTGTATCACCATCACTCTTAGCAGAAATTAACCCACCCCTAATTCCTCCTTGCTCTAAAGTCATGCCCAAAGCACCATTCAAAACAGGGTAGGTATCTCCGTAACCAGGATATAATAAATCGTACACTTCAGAAGTGAAATAAGGCCATTTCTTTTCATCAAAAAGCTTTGCAAAAGATTTACCTACGCTTTCCTGCAAATCCTTAGTCGACTGAGCAATGAAGTTTAAATAGGGTTTCGCCGCTGGCGGGAAATAATAGGAGTGCTGGAAACTTTGTTCATGAAAATCCGCATGCATCATGGGCATCCAAGAACGATAAAACTTCAAACGTTGCTGCGTTTCTTTTTGTGTCTGCCAAACCCAATCACGGTTTAAGTCGAATGAAAAATGATTATAACGTCCAGAAGTAATCCCTTCGTAATGCTCTTGATCATTAGGATCCGAATTGCCTCCAGAAATAAAATTTCTACGATTGTATTGCGTTACATAGGCATCTCGTCCATCTGGATTAATACAAGGATCAATCAAAATGACATAAAAAATGGATCTGTTGGATTTAGAAATCAAGGAGTACAACGTATTTAAAGCTGCCTCACTACCAGCCGCTTCATTTCCATGCACATTAAATGATAAATTAATGATAACTGGGAGAGAAGGATCAGCTTTCTCTCCCTGAATTCGTTTTTGATGATTTTGTTGCACTTGTTCAAGATTAACACCTGAAGGTAGATTGGCGATAATCATTTGGCCTTGTTCACGCCCCTCATTTGTTTGACCGTATACCTGCCATTGAGCTAACCCATTGCTCTGTGAAGCTAAATAACGACTATAAGCGACAATTTGATGATGATAGGTGAATTTAGTACCCATTGGATAGCCTAAAAATTCTTCAGGCGATTTAATCTGTGCTGAAAGACTCATACTAAACAGCAATAGGAGGCAGGAAAGTAAATTTCTCATTATGTTAATTAGGTTTGCAATAAAATTAAATAAAAGGAGGTAAATTAAGCAGTGTTTTTACTTTTATATAAAAAATCTATATGGCATTACCTCTAAACCAAGATCAACCTACAGTAAAGAATTCTGAATCAGTTTCCTATACGATACCACTTATTTTAGTTACGAGCTTATTCTTTTTATGGGGTCTAGCTAATAGTTTAAATGGCTCCTTAGTTAAACAATTCCAAACTGCCCTTGATCTACAACGCTGGCAAGCCAATATTGTAGAAACTGCCTTTTATTTTGGCTATTTTGCCATGGCACTACCCGCAGGTTATGTGATGAAGAAGATGGGGTATAAGGCAGGAATCCTAATGGGATTAGTGCTTTATGCAGCCGGTTCATTTTTGTTTTATCCAGCTGCGGAAATTAGAGTTTATGGATTTTTTCTAGCAGCCCTTTTTTTAATTGCTTCAGGAATTGCCTTTTTAGAAACGGCAGCAAATTTATACGTAACTGTTTTAGGAGACCCTGAAAAAGGCGATTTTAGATTAAATTTAGCTCAATCCTTCAATGGCATGAGTATCATATTAGGACCAATTATCGGTGGATTATTCATATTTTCAGACAAAGAATATTCTCGAGAAATGATTCAAGCCTTACCAGCCGCTGAGGCTGAGGCCATCAGGGTAAGCCAAGCAGCTTCCGTACAAATGCCCTATGTCATCATAGGTGTCGTAGTCGCATTAGTTGCTTTATTATTTGTATTCACTAAAATGCCTGAATTACAATCCGCAGAAGAGTCTACTACTGATGTGACGATTGGTAGTTTATTAAAAAGAAAACATTTGGTATTAGGTATTATTGCGCAATTTTTAAATCTAGGAGCTCAGGTTTCACTTTGGGGAAATTTTGTTGATTTAAAATTAGATTTAGCTAAAGACGATAATCTCTGGATTGTGGATAAAATCTACCAAATCTCAGAAACAATGAGTCCGACGCAAATTGCTAGTTTCCATGCATCATTTGCTTTTATTTTATTTCTATTAGGTAGATTTATTGGAACGTATTTAATGGGCAAAATTGCCTCTAACAAAGTCTTAGGGTATTATGCAATTGGAGCGGTAATTTCGGTCGTTGTTGCCATGTTTGGTGGAGGATTATCAGCACTAGTATCATTAATAGCAGTTTATTTCTTTCAATCAATCATGTTTCCTACCATTTTTGCTTTGTCTTGTAAAGGTTTAGGTGATGGATCTAAACTCGCTTCCTCTTTAATCATCATGTCGATCGTAGGAGGAGCCATAATTCCACCAATCACTGCCTCTTTGTTTAAAATAAGTACCGTAGCGGCTCTGAGTATACCTTTATTGTGCTTTGCCTATATTATCTATTTTGCTTTTAAAGGATTTGAAATAAAAGACTAATGCAACGCTTCATCTTACTTTTAGACCTTATAGATGATCTTGAATTGATTCGTCAATATGAAAAATACCACGAATCAATCCCTACTGAAATTCAGGAGAGTATACTAGCATCCGGTATAGAATCGATGAAAATGTTTCGCTTTGAAAATCGGCTTTGCATGGAAATACTTGCGAATGATGATTTTAATTTTGCCCAAAAAACGAAAATGGATGCCGATAACCCAGCCGTACAAGCCTGGGAAACCTTGATGTCGAATTACCAATTAACAATCCCAGGAACTCCTCAAGGAGTAAAATGGGTACTTGCCAATCCTATATTTAGCCTAACAAAATGAGCCAAACATTCTTACAAATTAACCCGACTGACAATTTACTTGTTGCCTTACAAGATCTTCCTAAAGGAACTGTTATCCAGCACAACGGCAATGAAATCACACTTCAAGATGATATTGCTGCTAAACATAAGTTCACCACGGAAGCTATAGCTAAAGAGGGTAAAGCAACCATGTATGGAGTTTTAGTAGGCCTTGCTAGTCAAGATATTCCCAAAGGAGGGCTCATTCATACGTTTAATTTACATCACGCTGCCACTGATTTTGTCGGAAAACAAAAGGAATATGAATGGACGGCGCCTGATGTATCAAAATTCCAAAACAGAACATTTAATGGCTACCACCGCGCAGATGGTCAAGTAGGTACTCAAAACTATTGGTTAGTTATTCCCTTAGTTTTCTGCGAAAACAGAAATATCGAATTATTAAAGAACGCCTTTTTAAATGGTTTGGGCTTCCAAAAAATGGACCCATTCACTCAAAAGGTCCAACAATTAGGAAAACAACTAGCTGAAGGGAAAGCGCTAGAAATAGATACAGCTTCTTCTGCTTCGGTATTGGTTCATAAATCGGCCCAATTTCCTAACGTAGATGGTATCAAATTCCTAACGCACGAAAGCGGTTGCGGCGAGAATAAAGATGATTCTTTGAATCTCTGTTCCTTATTAGCCGGGTATTGCCTAAATCCTAATGTTGGTGGTATCACCGCGTTAAGCCTGGGATGTCAACATTCCCAAATTGAGGTATTTAAAGAAAAACTAAAAGAGAAAGATCCGAACTTCTCCAAACCATTATACATCTTTGAGCAACAGCAAGATAATGGGAGTGGAGTTGAGAATATGTTAAATGAAGTGATTCTGCAAACTTTCAAGGGACTTGTAGAAATCAACAAACAAACCCGTACCCCGGCTCCATTATCCGCATTACGCGTAGGTGTTAAATGTGGTGGTTCTGATGGTTTCTCCGGAATTTCTGCAAATCCTGCCATTGGACATACCGCAGACTTAGTCGTAGGATTAGGGGGAACGGTAATGATCGCTGAATTCCCTGAATTATGTGGTGTCGAACAAGAACTTCAAAATAGATCAGTGACTAAAGAAATCGCAGATAATTTCGGTTTCTTAATGCGTGAATATGCACGACGTGCCGCATTAGTAGGTGCAGGATTTGATATGAACCCATCTCCAGGTAACATTAAAGATGGCTTAATTACAGATGCAATCAAATCTGCCGGAGCTGCTAAAAAAGCTGGTTCTTCACCTATTGAAGATGTTTTAGGCTATGGACAATATGTAACCAAGAAAGGATTAAACCTTGTTTGTACGCCTGGTAATGATGTTTTAGCCACAACGGGTATGGCTGGTGCTGGAGCAACGATACAATTATTTACGACTGGCCTAGGAACCCCCACAGGTAATCCAATCAGCCCCATGGTGAAGTTATCAACGAATACAAAGTTAGCTGTGAAGCTTCCTGAAATTATTGATATTGACTGTGGTCCCATTATTTCGGGCGAAAAAACAGTGGAACAAACGGGAGAAGAAGTCTTAGAATACATCATTCAATTAGCCTCGGGAGAGATTAATACGAAAGCGATGGATCTGGGACAAGATGACTTTATGTTCTGGAGGAGAGGGGTTTCGCTTTAAATGGTAAATGGTAAATGGTGAATGGTGAATGGTGAATGATAGATTATAGATTATAGAGTAGAGAGTATAGATACTGCCCACTGTCCACTGACAACTGAATGACATGTTCAAACTAACAAACAAAAAAGTCCTCATCACCGGCGGATGCTCCGGCATCGGAGAATCGATCGCTCTTACGTTTTTAGCACAAGGGGCAGAAGTGCATGTATTAGACTTAAAACCATCTGTCAACTCTATGCCGGCTGAAATCACCTTTCATCAGGCTGATATAACTTCATTAGAAGCGGTAGAGGCCATTGCTGCACAATTGAAATCGATAGATATCTTAGTGAATAATGCGGGGATTCCACAAATTGGGAATTTGGAGAAAACGAACCCAACTGACTTCCAACGCATCTTTGATGTAAATGTAAAAGGGGCTTACCATTGTATGTATACTTTTATTCCAGCTATGATTGTGCAGAAGTCGGGGGTTATTTTAAATATGGCCTCAGTGGCAGCCTCGGTGGGAATTCCAGATCGTTTTGGGTATTCGATGACAAAAGGAGCCATCAAATCGATGACTCAATCGGTGGCCAAAGATTACGTAAAACAAGGGATCCGTTGCAACTGTATTTCACCAGGAAGAGTCCATACGCCGTTTGTGGATGGGTTTATTGCCAAAAACTACCCAGACCAGCAAAAAGAAATGTTTGAGAAACTTTCTGCTACTCAACCCATTGGTCGAATGGCGAAACCACAAGAAATTGCACATTTAGCTTTATATTTATGTTCCGATGAAGCCGCATTTATCACAGGTTGTGATTATCCAATTGACGGTGGATTCATTTATCTAAACAACTAAACCTATGAAAAAACAACTGATTTGCCTGTTATTAGTTTTGGGAACCTCTTTGAGTTCATTCAAGAAAGACGGTCCTAAGCGTATTATTTTCTTTGGAGATTCGATCACTCAAGCGGGAGTAGGAAAGACAGGGTATATTACCAAAATGACCGAAATGATTGCCGCTCAAGGACTTTCTAATCAATATGAATTGATCGGCGCCGGTATTGGTGGCAATAAAGTATATGATTTATACTTACGTCATGATGAAGATGTGGTGGCTAAAAATCCGAATATCGTGATTATATACATTGGTATTAACGATGTTTGGCATAAAACAAGTTCACGTACAGGAACGGATGCGGACAAGTTTGAAAGATTCTATAATGCTTTAATTAAGAAGATTCAAAAAGCTAACGCTCAAGTAGTTATCTGTACACCTACAGTGATCGGAGAAAAGTTTGATAACTCAAACGAAAACGATGGTGACTTAAATGCTTATTCAGCCATCATCAAGAAAATCGCTAAAGACAATAGCGTACAATTGATTGATTTGCGCAAAGCCTTTATGGACTATGAGTCTAAAAACAACATCGAAAACAAGGCATCAGGTATCTTAACTTCTGATCGTGTTCACTTAAATGAAACAGGTAATCAGTTTTTAGCTGATACGATGTGGGACGTTATTAAAAAATTATAGCATGAAGTTAGCAAGAATCGGAAAAGAGGGGGCTGAAAAACCCTGTATTTACCAAGATGGGGTCTATTATGATGTTTCATCTCGTTTTACAGATTTCAACGAATCCTTTTTTCAACAGAATGGCTTAGCAGAATTAGCTCAACTAAACCCCAGCGATTTCCCAGTCATTTCCGGTCGTTTAGGTTCTTGCGTAGCTAGACCGAGTAAAATTGTGTGTGTAGGCTTAAATTATGCGGATCACGCCAAAGAAACGGGAGCAGAGATCCCGAAGGAACCCATTTTATTCTTCAAGAGTACGACAGCCCTTTCTGGGCCCAATGACGATATCATTATCCCCAAAAACTCTACGAAGACAGATTGGGAAGTTGAATTAGCGATTGTGATCGGTAAAAAGGCCTCCTATGTTCCGGAAGCCGATGCCTACAATTATGTGGCTGGCTATTGTTTGCACAACGATCTATCTGAACGTGAATACCAATTAGAACGTGGTGGAAACTGGTCCAAAGGGAAGGGATGTGATTCCTTTGCGCCTTTGGGACCCTATTTAGCTACAAAAGAAGAGATAAAAGACGTACATGCTTTAAATATGTGGTTAGATGTCAATGGGAAACGTTTCCAAACGAGTAGCACCAACCAATTAATCTTCAACGTTCCCCAAGTGGTTTCGTATATATCTCAATTTATGACTTTACTGCCAGGGGATGTAATAAGCACAGGTACACCTCACGGTGTAGGTTTAGGATTCAATCCACCGATCTATTTAAAGCCAGGAGACGTAGTTACCTTAGGAATGGATGGCTTAGGGGAACAACAACAAACAGCGATAGCCTATCAGGGATGATTGATGCACATCAACATTTTTGGAATTACAACGAAGAACGGGATACCTGGATAACTCCAGAGATGTCCGTTCTACGGGCTGATTTTTACCCAAACTACAGCGAACCACTTTTTAGAGACCAAGGATTTACAGGCTGCGTGGCTGTTCAAGCTGATTCTTCCGAAGAAGAAACCTTGTTTCTATTGGCACTTGCCGAACAAAACGAATTCATTCAAGGTGTTGTGGGTTGGGTGGATTTACAAAGTCCAAATATCGAAGATCGACTAGCTTATTTCTCCCAATTTGAGGCCATCAAAGGCTTCAGACATATTGTTCAGGGGGAAAAAGACCCCAATTTTCTAGCAAGGAAAGAATTCATCCGGGGTGTCAAAACACTCTCAAGCTTCGATTTGAGCTATGATTTATTGATTTATCCACATCAAATTACATCGGCCATTTCTTTTTGTGAAACCTGCGATGAGCAAAAAATCGTTTTAGACCATTTAGCCAAAGCCCCTCTAAAATCAGGCAACATCCAAGAATGGAAGAAGGAAATTCAAGCGTTCGCTAATTTATCACACGTTTCTGCCAAAATTTCAGGGATTGTGACGGAGGCAGCAGATCAGTCTTGGACACAGGATCAAGTAAATGAGATTGTGGAGGTGGCTTTAGACGTTTTTGGTCCGCAGAGACTATTGATCGGAAGTGATTATCCAGTTGTTTTAGTAAATTCAACGTTAGAACGCTGGGTTACCTCATTTCAAGAAGCTCTTAAAAGGTTAAACACGTCAGAGAAAGAACTAATTTACCATCAGAACGCTATCGAATTTTATCAATTAGAGATACTATGAATTTAGGATTAAGAGAGAAAGTGATTATTGTGACAGGTGGAGCCAAAGGAATTGGGCAAGGAATATCAGAGTCTTTGGCCTTAGAATCTGCTATGGTGGCGATTGTAGGCCGAAACGAGGATGATAATCAAAAATGTATCGAAAAAATTCAAGCGACTGGCGGACAAGCATTCTCTTTCGTAGCTGATTTAAGTAATCCATCCGAATGCCATAGAGTAGTAGAAAAAGTGGCTACGATGTTCGGGAAAATTGATGGATTAGTCAATAATGCGGGTTTAAATGACGGAGTGGGACTAGAAACAGGGAATTACGAAAAGTTCATTCAATCCATTAACGCGAATTTGACCCATTATTATTTAATGGCTCAAGCGGCGTTGCCTTATTTGAAAAAAAGCAAAGGGGCTATCGTTAATATCGGGTCGAAAACAGCAGAAACAGGACAGGGAAACACCTCAGGATATGCAGCTTCGAATGGAGGACGGAATGCCTTAACACGTGAATGGGCGTTAGAATTGCGTGATTATAACATTCGAGTGAATTCGGTCATCGTGGCTGAATGTTATACGCCTATGTATGAAAAATGGATTGAGACGTTAGAAAATCCGAAGGAAAAATTAGCCAGCATTACCAGCAAAATACCTTTAGGTCAACGTATGACCACAAAAGAAGAAATAGGCGATATGGTCACATTTTTGATGTCTCCTAAATCAAGTCATACCACCGGACAAATCATCCACGTAGATGGGGGCTATGTTCACCTAGATCGAGCGATTTCATGATAAATTTGGACACCTTTGAAAGCCCGGGATTAATCGTATATCCTGATCGGGTAAAACGCAATATTGCCAAAGTCATCGAAATGGTGGATGGTAATCCTACACGCTTGCGTCCGCACATCAAAACACATAAAACAAAAGAAGGAAACGACTTATTATTAGCAGCGGGAATCACCAAATTCAAATGTGCTACTATTGCCGAAGCGGAATTATTAGCCCTTTCAGAAGCGCCAGACGTGCTTATTTCCATGCAATTGATCGGGCCTAATTTGGACCGTTTTAAGGAATTAGTAACCCATTATCCTAAAACAAAATTCTCCTCTATCGTAGATGATGCATTTGCCGCTTCCGAGCTGAATCGTATTTTTACGGACCTTTCAGCAGGAGTTTATGTAGACCTCAATATGGGGATGAATCGCACGGGTATTTTACCTGCTAAAGCTTTGGCTTTAATTCAACATTTTAAAACTTTGCCTAATGTCACTTTACGGGGTTTACATGCCTATGATGGTCATATTAGAGAAAAGGTATACGAAGACCGTGCCAAACACGTAGAAACAGATTTTACTTCTTTCTATCAGCTTCTAGAGCGCTTAAACCGTTCAGATCTAGAATTAGTCGTATCTGGAACACCTAGTTTCCTCGTGCACTACAAAAATACCCAATTTACCTGCAGCCCAGGAACCTTTATCTTCTTCGATGCAGGTTATGCGGCCTTATTTCCAGAAAATACCTTTGAATATGGAGTAGAGATTATCGCTAGAATTATCTCAAAACCCACAGATACGACTATTTGCCTCGATTTAGGACATAAATCCGTGGCAGCTGAGAACCCGATTGATAATCGCGTTCGCTTCCTGGATCATCCTAATTGGGTTTTAAAGTCCCAAAGCGAAGAACACGGAATTATAGAAGTAGGTGATAATTCACAATACACTATAGGTGAAATCGTCCGAATGATACCATACCATATTTGCCCTACAGTTAATCTACATTCCCATCTTCAAGTCATTGATGGTGGTTTATGGGAAGTGAAAGCTAGAAATCGTAGACTATGCTATTAATCGACGCCCATTTAGATTTAAGTATGAACGCGCTCGAATGGAATCGAGACTTGCGCGCTCCTATTAAAGAGATCAATGATCGCGAAAAGCATTTAACGGATAAACCTGATCGTGGCAATGCAACCGTAAGTTTAGACGAATTACGAAAAGGAAATGTAGGCATCGTCGTTGCCACTCAAATCGCTCGCTATGTGGCCCCTGAATCCACATTACCCGGATGGAATAGTCCGGAACAAGCCTGGGCACAAACGCAAGGCCAATTAGCCTATTACAAAGCATTAGAAAGAACGGGAGATCTTCGTCCAATTCGAAATAGATCCGAATTAAACGATCATTTAACGCAATGGGAAGCTGATAAACATACAATTGGCTATATTTTGAGTTTAGAGGGAGCTGATTCTATCGTTTCATTAGAGTATTTAGAAATAGCCTACGCGTCTGGTTTACGTGCCTTAGGTCCTGCCCATTATGGTCCGGGACGTTATGCACAAGGTACGAATGCCACGGGCGGAATGGGAGCAAGGGGACGTGATTTATTACGCAAGATGATGGATTTAAATATCATATTGGATGCGACGCATTTATGTGATGATAGTTTTTGGGAGGCGATGGAATACCACCAAGGTCCGGTTTGGGCGAGCCATCAAAATTGCCGAGCCTTAGTTGAACATAATCGTCAATTCAGTGATAAGCAATTGAAAGAGATTATACACCGCGGTGCGGTCATTGGAATGCCAATGGATGCGTGGATGATGGTTCCGGGTTGGGTGAGAGGAGAATCTACTCCTTTAAATAAAAACGCTTCCTTACATACACTCATAGATCATTTAGTACACGTTTGCGACCTAGCAGGAAATACAAATCACGTGGGATTGGGCACCGATTTAGATGGAGGGTTCGGAAGAGAACAATGTCCAGCAGACGTGGAGACGATTGCTGATTTACAAAAATTACCAGAATTGCTATTGAAACGTGGATTTTCAGATGATGATATCGTCAAATTCTGTCACCAAAACTGGCTTGATTTCCTAGAAAAGGCCTGGTCTTAGGCCTTTGGCGGTGGACTCACACTTGTCCAGCCTCCATCCACGATTAATGTTTGACCTGTGATATGCTTTGCTTTGTCACTCAAAAAGAAACAAACAGCTTCTGAAATATCTTGAACATCAGCAGGTTTACCTAGCGGCGTTAGTCGACTCCATTCTTGCAGATAATTCGCATCTTTCTCCGTTCTTTCGGTCATCGTAGCACCAGGTGAAACCGCATTAATACGAATTTGGACAGGGGAGAGGTCGATGACCAAGTTTTGAACTAATTGATTCAAAGCCGCCTTTGTCATCCCATACGCCGCTAAATCCGGATGTGCCTGATGTCCTGTGACAGAAGATGTCACCACAATAGATCCTGGATTCCCCGCTTTACGGATGGCTTTTGTTACTTCTTGAATCAAGAAAAAAGTCCCTTGAATATTTAAATCCAATAAAGACTTCATAGAGGCTGGACTGTAATCCCAAAAACTACCAAAAGTAGTCATTCCTGCATTACAGACACAACCAGCTAAATCACCGGGTAATGTTTGCGCATAGGCCACTAACTCTTGGATAAACTCGTAAGAACTAACGTCACCGGCCTTCGCATAAGGTCCAGCTAAAAGAGTGGAATCAATGTCATTCATGACCACTAAATGCCCCTCCGCAATCAATTGCTGTGCAATTTGATGCCCGATCCCTTGACCAGCTCCAGTGACGATATACACTTTCATACTAATGTGAATCGCGAGTTACAATCGAACCTGATCCGCCTTTCAAGAAATCGAAATCAGCTCCTTGGTCGGCTTGTTCTACGTGATCGATAAAAAGACCTACATAACCACGAATCGTTTTAGGCTTCTCAAAAGGTTGTGCTACTTTACGAGCCGCTAATTCTTCCTCTGAAACTTCCCAATTTATCGTTCTATTTTCGACGTCTAAGGCAATGTAATCCCCATTCTGAACCCAATTTAATGGTCCACCGGCGGCGGATTCAGGAGAAACATGAAGAATAACCGTACCAAAACCCGTACCACTCATTCTACCATCAGAAATACGAACCATATCTTTGACTCCTTTTTCCAACAACTTCTTGGGAATTCCCATATTACCTACCTCTGCCATCCCTGGATACCCCTTAGGCCCCACATTCTTCAAGACCATCACAGAATTTTCATCGACTTCTAATTCAGGAGAATCAATTCGCGCATGGTAATCTTCAATATTTTCAAAAACAACGGCTTTTCCTCGGTGTTTAAATAGTGCTTTAGAGGCTGCAGATGGTTTTAAGACAGCACCATTGGGTGCTAGATTTCCACGAACTACCGCTATTCCTGAATCCGGTTTAAACGGAGCATCAAAAGTAGAAATAATGGAAGGCTCGTAAATAGGCGTATTATCAATATTTTCGCCCACTGTCTTACCATTTACCGTCACAATAGACGTATGTAAATGTTCCTTCATTTGATTCATCAAAGCAGGAAGACCACCTGCATAATACAAGTCTTCCATAAAGTGCTGTCCAGAAGGCTGAATATTAGCCAAAAGCGGAATATTACGAGAGAATTCATCGAAATCATCCAGTTTTAAATCTACGCCTAATCGACCCGCAATAGCCGTTAAGTGAATAACAAAATTGGTCGAGCCACCTGTTGCTGCATTGACGCGAATAGCATTTTCGAAGGCTGGACGCGTTAATACTTTGGACATCTTCAAATCCTCATTCACCATCTCTACAATACGACGTCCAGAATGCTGTGCAAGAACTTTTCTACGTACATCTGCCGCTGGAATGGCCGCATTTTGAGGTAAACTTAATCCCAAAGCTTCTACCATAGTCGCCATCGTAGACGCTGTACCCATCACCGCACAGTGACCTGGCGTTCTAGCCATACAGGCTTCAGCTTCAATAAATTCCTTCTGCGTTAACTCTCCTAGTTTATAAGCTTCAGCGAAACGCCAAACGTCCGATGTTCCAATTTCTTTCCCTTTAAATTTCCCTTTCATCATAGGTCCACCCGATATAACCAAGGTTGGCAAATCGACACTACAAGCACCCATCACGAGAGAAGGAGTCGTTTTGTCGCATCCACACATGAGTACCACACCGTCAATAGGATTCGCCCTTATCGATTCTTCTACATCCATACTCGCTAAGTTGCGGTATAACATGGCGGTAGGTTTGATTAAGGTTTCGCCTAAAGACATGACTGGGAACTCCACCGGAAATCCACCCGCTTCGATAATTCCTTTCTTTACAAATTCCGCTAATTCCCTAAAATGTGCATTACAAGGCGTCAATTCTGACCAAGTATTGCAAATACCGATGACCGGTTTACCTTGAAAATAATCATCTGAAATCCCTTGGTTCTTCATCCAAGCTCGATAAATAAATCCATCTTTACCGGTCTTTCCAAACCACTGCTGCGAACGCAATTCTACTTTACTCATCTTCTTTTTCTAGGTCTAAGGTTTTAGAGAGGACAAAACTGCCGTCCGCTCCATATTTATAATAACAAGCGCGAATCCCCGAAGAGATATCCGCATAAGGATCATTTTCATAGCCAAAAGAATGCACAATGGCTGCCTTTTCTAAATACAAACTATCTGCCCCCACATATCCCAACCGCTGCCGTCCCATAATAGTAGGAAACCGAATGTCCCGAAATTTCCGGTTATCATATTCAAAAGCAAAGATTCGGTAGTTTTTACCCTGCCAGCCGGCTACCCAGAATTCTGGCTTTTCATTTCCATTCAAATCAGTGGCCAAGACTGAGGTTGCCTTGAAATTCAATACATTTTTTTCTAAAAGAACTGAATGACTTTTCTCCAGTCGAATCGCTCCTGCGTCTACAGTTACTGTAAAGTCTTCAAAGGCAGATGTCAGCGCAGTAGCCCTCATTTTCGATACGGTATCATCTGCAGCAATGAGCGCTAGGGAATCTCCATAAGCCTTCACCACATCCACATCTGTTATCTCCGTTTCTTCTGGCTTGTCATCTAATTCTCCTATGTACACGAAAATGTAGGCTAAAAAGCCTAACAATAGCATGAACAAGAAAAACTTCAACAACTTAGCCATTGGTAATCGATTTCATGCGTTCAATTGCTTTTTCTAGAACCGCTCGTGGACATGCAAAATTTAGCCGAATAAAATTCTGACCCTTGAATTGCTCCCCTCGTAAAACGTGTAAACCAGCGTCCCAACATTTCTTCTGGAAATCACCCAATAAAGCCTCGTCGTATTCAATCCAGGCTAAATAGGTCCCTTCCAGAGGCTGCATAGCTAGACCAGGAGTAGATCGCACAAAATCTAAGAGTAGATCATGATTCGCACGTAAATAGGGCAGAAGCTGCGCTAACCACTCTTCCCCATGAGCATAAGTGGCTAACATCACTTCAATACTATGTCTGGATAGCATGGAGAAGAAGCCAGCGGATGCTTTGGTGAATTTATCTCGAAGTGCAGCATCGGGAATGACAGCGACAGCGCCACCTAATCCCGCTGTATTAAATGCTTTAGATGTAGCGAAGAAACTAATGATGGGTTGTTTCTCAAATCGCCCAATCGAAATGTGTTTCGACTGAGGATATAAGCGCAAATCGGCGTGAATCTCATCAGAAACAATAGTTACGTTGTATTTGGCACAAAGATCAACAATGCGTAAGATTTCTGTTTCATTAAAAATCGTCCCACCTGGATTATGTGGATTACACAAAAGGAAAACTTTCGGCCCTTTTTGAAGACCTCGTTCGAAATCTTCAAAATCATAGGTCCAACGATCACCTTCCTTGATCATTTCAAAAGTAATCAGTGAGCAATTAACCCAACCGGCCACTAAATGAAAGGGATGATACACAGGAACCGCGGTAATAATTCCTTCCTTCTCATTGGTTAAGGCCGCGCAAGCAGCCGTAATTCCGGGAACAATACCAGGAATCCAAACTTGTGAATCAAGCGAAGTAGACCAAGCATAATCGCGTTCAATTTTATGCTGAGCCGCTGTTTTTAAAGTTTCAGGAACAATAGAATAACCTAAAATACCGTGATCCGTAATACGATCCAATGCCTGCAATATTTCATCTGCCACCGGAAAATCCATATCTGCCACTGGCATGGGTAACATGTGTAAGTGAGCAGGGTAGGTCACGTTATCCCATTTGAACGAATGGGTTTGGCGGCGATCAATAATTTGGTCGAAATTGTATTGTTTAATGGGCATATTCCGGTCTAAAGACATTAAATCCTATCATGGAAGGATGATTCTTTAAATATACGGAAATTGATTCAACTGATTGACACACTTTTTTGCGATCTTGAGAAGCATGGACTAAATAATATTGACCGTTTAGATGGCGGATAAAGCCTACATGTTGGTAATCAAGGTCTTTCCGCTTTGAAACAAAAGCAATCACATCACCCGATTGAAGAAAAGATGACACCTTAGAAAAGGATGCGCTAGGAACATAAGTCATCGGCCCTAAATCATTTTCCATTTTCTGAATAGCAGGGAGCACAATCATCCATTTTTTAGGAGCCAAAAATTGTGACAAAAAATCCAACTTTTTAACAGCTAAAACACGGTATAAAGGAGGAATAACCTGTTTAAACAATCCTTTGTCTTCCATTTGAAGAAATGTGGCGCTTAAATAATGATTCCTATTTTCATAGGAAATAGGCTTTCTAGCATAACGAATCCGCTCTAATTCACGAAGGAATATAGAATCAACTCCTTTGGAACGGTATAAACTCCACACATTCTCCACAAAGGTTACGCAATCAAAACCAGAAAAATCCACCACAAACTTCTCCGGGTTTTCTTTCGATAAGGCATGCGAGGCATAGGGAAGACCATAAAATTGCTCCGCAATCAACATGGGATTACGTTTTTCTCGCGCTGCTTGAATACGAGGCATTACCGCTGAGGGAATTACCTGAGAAAAAGCGATCAAAGGGAAAAACAAAAATACCCAGACCTTCATACTAAGCCTTTTCCTTAATCCAAAATACGCTAATCGAACCTGCTATAAAGAAGAAACCCGCAACCACGATAGCGAAAATGGCATTACCACCGTATACGTGTTTCACTAAAGATCCTCCAATGATACCACTTACGATTTGAGGTAAGGTTATAAAGAAATTAAAAATTCCCATATACACGCCCATTTTAGACATCGGAATGGAACCAGCTAAAATGGCATAAGGCATCGCTAAAATAGAGGCCCAAGCCATTCCCACACCCACCATACTGAATATCAGCATCTGTGGATCAGAAATAAAATAGATAGATATTAATCCCAAACCACCGGCAATTAACGAAACCGCGTGTGTCGCTTTATTTCCAATGGCTTTAGCAATGCGTGGCAAAAATATGGCATAAACAGCAGAAACAGCACTATAAACACCAAAAATAATACCTACCCAGTTCGCAGCATTTTGGAATTCAGGAGAACTATGATCGTCCATTGATAATCCATAGACATGATGCGCGATCGCGGGAGTGGAGAATACCCACATCGAAAATAAAGCAAACCAAGAGAAGAATTGAACTACACCTAATTGGCGCATCGTGAAAGGCATTTCTTTGATGTAACGGAAAACAGACCAAATCGAATCGGTAGTACCTTCTTCCTCAAAACCCATCGCCTCGCGCTCTGCAGGAGAATATTCCTTAGTTGTGGCAATCGTCCAAACAATCGCAGTAATAAACACAGCCGCCCCTACATAGAAACTATATAACACGTTATCAGGAATTTGGCCTTCCGCAGCAACCTTTGAAATACCAAACCAATTACCAAACATATACGGTAACCAAGAACCCACTACCGCTCCAATTCCAATCAAGAAAGTTTGAATCGAAAAGCCTAGCGTATTTTGTTCCTCTGGTAAATTATCTGCCACCAATGCTCTAAATGGCTCCATCGCCACGTTGAAGGAAGCATCCATCATCATTAAAATACCAGCACCCACGATCATAGGAGGGATAAAATTCGCCAATGCTCCCGCATGAGGGAAGAAAAACAAGGCCGTTGCAGCCAAAATTGCTCCGGTTAAAAAGAAAGGTTTTCTACGACCCAATCCATTCCAGGTACGATCTGAATAAAAACCAATAATTGGCTGAACAAGCATACCGGTTAATGGAGCAGCTAACCAAAACCAAGATAATTGCTCGACATCAGCACCGAAATTTTGAAGGACACGAGAGGCATTACCATTCTGTAAAGCAAAACCGAACTGAATTCCTAAAAATCCAACACTCATATTAAAGATTTGGCCGATGCTTAAACGCGGCTTAGTAAATGTTTTCATAGGTTTTTATAGTGAAATAATGATTGCGGAATTAGAAGGAATTTGAATGAGATTACCTTCGACTTTACCCGCCGCAGCTGCAGGAGGCACAAAGGATTTGAACGTTTTAAGCGTATAGGATTTTATTCCCATCATATCTAGTGCTAACGTAGGGATTTCGATATTGAAATCGTGATTCTCAGAATCAAAATTACAAATGATTAAGTTGCGACCTTTATCTGTATAGCGTAAATAAGCATACACCTTATCTTTTGGATAGGCCGAATTTTGAGCGTATTGAAGATCAAAAAACTTTCCTTTTTGAATCACTTCGCTCGAATTAATCCACGCTAACAATTCGCCATAAAAAGAATCAATTTCTTTTTCAGCCGCAGTTAATTTACCACCGTCAAATTTCCCGCCATTTAGCCAGCGTTGGTGTGTATCTACTCGATAGAAGTCAAACATTGTCGTACGATCGTCCGCCTCATTAAATCCTTCGATTTCCTGCGCTTTCTCCCCAAACTCTTGACCAAAATAGATCATTAAAGGTCCATCGTGCATACTCGCAGTCAAAACCATACCAGGAATCGTAGACCAAAAATTAGATGCCGCAAAGCCTGGTGAATTCAATCGAGTCTCATCGTGATTTTCTAAAAAACGTAACATGTGGTTCGCAAAATCACCAGATTCATTTTGCCAAACACGGGTAATGTCAGCCGTAGTCGCGCCAGGTTTCTTTTCCATAATATGACGAATACCGTCATAAAGACCCACTTTATCATACAAATAGTCAAATCCTCCTTTGTAAATGTAATTCCGGTATTCTTGTGGATTATAGATTTCAGCGATGAATACGACCTCTGGATTGATTGATTTCACTTTAGGAATCGCATAAGCCCAAAACTCAACTGGAACCATCTCAGCCATATCACAACGGAATCCATCCACCCCTTTTTTGGTCCAATACACTAACACATCCGTCATTTTCAACCAAGTATCTGGAATCGGGTCAAAATGAGTCTGGTTACCGTGTTGAAGATCAACACCGTAATTTAACTTGACCGTTTCAAACCAGTCATGAATCGAAGGTTGAGCGGAGAATACGTTGTTACCACTCACTTTCGCAGGAATTTCAATGTAAGGAACAGTCACCGGAACTGGCGGATTCACACCCGTAGGAATGGTAAACTGAGTACCTGGTAAATAGTAGAAATTATTGGAAGCAGAGAAGGAGAGGTCTTTGTTATCGTTTTGGCCAAAATCAACCACTCCCGCCGGCTTCTGATCTGAATGATACGCTCTAGCCAAGTGATTAGGGACAAAATCCAAGACTAATTTTAAATCGGCTTGATGGACACGATTTAACATAGCAGAAAACTCTTGCATACGTTCTGCCGGTTTATCAGCTAAAAAAGGATTCACATCATAATAATCCTTAATCGCAAAGGGCGAACCAGCGCGGCCTTTAACTACTTGTGGATGATCTAAAGGCGAACCAAAAGCGGAAAAATCCTCCATCGTCGCATGTTCTAAAATTCCCGTCGTGTATAAATGAGAATAACCTTTCTTCTTCAAAGCCTGCAAACCTTTAGCAGAAACATCTTTAAATTTCGTTACTCCATTCTCTGCAGCTGAACCATTTCTCTTAACATCTGTTATTTGATTTCCCCAAAGATGGAACATCATTTGGTAAACGACATGTTTATCAGTTTTTACGGTTTTCTGAGCCATAAGG
>CAILUB010000349.1 GCA_903837305.1 uncultured Cytophagaceae bacterium | reverse complement strand
GCGGAATAATCCCCGTTAATTTTCCGGCATAATCCATTCGCAATGGACTCATAGAACGCGGATGAGGTGACCAAACCGTCAATTCATTACTCGATCGACGCACCCTAAAAAAATTAATCCCCCAATCTTGGGATTTGTTTTCTTCTGTTTTAGGATAGCGTAAAGTTTGCCAAGGTATCGCAAACTCAGCTACCCAGGAGGAATCTGACCGATGTGTTCTAACCCGGTACAATCCATCCCAGTCAATATCAAATTGGCGGTCATCAAAGGCTAGCAAATCCCTTTGAGCACCATAGGCATTAGATTGCAAAACAATCGCATTGCGTTTGTCATTAAATCCATCAATCGCAATTCCGAAAAGATCATTTTCAACGAACATATAATCCCTCATCAAATTAGGAGCGCGGTAGCTATTTTTACCCAAGCTATCTTTTAAGATAGCCGCCACATATAGAAATTGCTGATTATAAAGCAGCTTAACTGTTGAATTGAATGAAGCTTTTTGACCCTGAAATGGCTCTACTTGAAAATCTAAATTCACCGATGGTGCATTCGACCATTCTAATTCATCCAGATAACCATCCGCTTTTAGAGAGCGCTCAATTTTCAACGGCTGAAATTCCTTCCGAGGTTCTAAAGGTTTGAATACCTCTTGAGAAAAACTGCAAAAGGAGAGGAAAAATAAGAGGTAACGCATTATTTTTTAATGAACGATAAATAGCAAACTCGGATAAAAATAGGTAAACCAATTAAAACCATAGGTGTAAATTGCATTCCTGACCAAATGAGACCGATTAAACACAAAACGCTGATAATCTGTAAGTACTTTTTCCATTTCAATGGGTTCTTTGCAAACCAAAACACCAATGGAAAATTAAATGGAAACAGCATCAACGAAGCAGGATTCCATGCCATCACTTCGTGATTTGTAGCTGTACCTAAAAAGAAAATGAACCAGGCTAACACTCCAATAACGGAAAAAAGAGCCACATCGGCTGCATACGGAAATTTCCCTTTAAACGAAAAGAATCCCACCAGCAGTGACAAAATACTTAAAATCACATAGGGTCCTGTAAAATCAAAAGGTGCCACCACAGAGGCATCCGCTTCGAATAAAGTCACCGGATTAGCAGACAAACCTTTGGCAAGATTCGTAGCAGACGCTAAATTATCAGGCAAGTAACACGATTGAGAGGCTGTTGCCTTCACGTTTGAAGGAACTCCTAAGGCTAAATTCATACCCAAGGTCACCCAGGAATTAGGAACCAGGTATTTATTCATCCAATCGCGGTAGGATTTGCCCTCTAGGTTAGGAGCCTGCTTCCAAGCATATTTACCCGGAGCATTACGCTCGATCATATCCCGAATACGTGTAGAGCAATTATCATAGAAGAATTTGTAGGCATATTCTCTATTTTCTGGCAATAAGTTGTTTTCTAAAGCCTGAAAAATGGCATTTTTTTGAAGAGAATCGAGTTGCAGTTTTTGGGCAATCATCCCGCGTTTCTCGTACTGCGCATTGTATTCAAACTCATCCCGCATAGAATGGACAGAAATTGTATAGGGTAAGGTCCCCATCAAAAATTTTAGATAGAAATTCTCCGTTCTAAAATCAAAAGTCCCATAACTATAGGCTCTATCAATACCGTTCGAGGAATCATTTATCCAAAGTATGGTATGGCCAAAAGCGGAATGCAGTTCTTTACCCGGGGCAACTGTCACTAAAACCACTTCAGCTTTAGAGCTCAATTGCGCCTTTGCAGCTAACGAAATCAACAAGAATAAAAGGATCTTTTTCATCTATTTTCCAGCAATAACAATCACAATTTCACCTCGCACTTTATCCGGGTGAGCCACGAAATAGGCTAAAACTTCCGTAGCTGTCCCTCGAACCATTTGTTCGTGCAGTTTACTTATTTCACGCCCGACCATTACTAAGCGATCAGCCGAGATAAATTCAATAATTTGCTCCAAAGCCTTTACTAAACGATGCGGAGATTCATATAAAACGATGGTTCTTTCCTCTTCAGCTAATGCTTTCCAACGCGTTTGACGGCCTTTTTTGTGTGGCAAAAAGCCTTCATACACGAAACGATCCGTCGGAAAACCAGAATTAACTAGGGCTGGAACAAAGGCTGTTGCACCAGGTAAAGATTCTACTTCGATCCCATTGTCCACACAAGCCTTCACTAAAAGATACCCTGGATCAGAAATACCAGGCGTACCCGCATCAGAGATTAGCGCTAACGATTTACCTTCTTTCAGCATCTTAATCACCCCCGGTACACCCGTGTGCTCATTATGGGCGTGATGGGAATATAAAGGTTTGGAAATATTTAAATGCTTTAATAACTGACCTGAATTGCGTGTATCCTCCGCTAAAATCCCGTCTACCTCTCCCAGCACCCGAATGGCACGCAACGTGATATCTTCTAAATTCCCAATGGGAGTAGGTACGAGGTATAATTTCATTCCGAAATTTAATTAAATGACCTGAAACAAAAAAAAGCGAAACTTTCGTTTCGCTTTTCGCTCTGGTAGAGAGTGAGGGATTCGAACCCCCGGACCTGTAACAGTCAACAGTTTTCAAGACTGC
>CAILUB010000348.1 GCA_903837305.1 uncultured Cytophagaceae bacterium | reverse complement strand
TGAAGAAAAAAACGACCAAGCCATGCTTTGTTTGCAACGGGTAGGATTAGAAAATGCGGCGCTATTGATGCCATCGGAGATTTCGGGTGGGATGAAAAAGCGGGTAGGAATCGCCCGAGCGATTGTGATGAATCCGAAGTATTTATTTTGTGATGAGCCTAATTCAGGTTTAGACCCATTGACCGCGGTGAAGATTGATTATTTGATTCAAGAAATTACCCAAGAATATAACATGACTACGGTGGTCATATCGCACGATATGAATTCGGTCATGCGAATGGGTGAATCCATAATTTTCTTGAAAGAGGGAAAGAAGATTTGGGAGGGAAATTCAGAGACCTTTCATCACTCAGGCGTGCCTGCTTTAGAGGAGTTTTTGTCTACTAAATTATTTTAATATGTTTTCTCTACGGGGGTATAATACGTTTGGGATTGAGGCGGAAGCTCGTCAATTCGTAGAGATTAGCTCCATTGATCAATATGTTTCTCTTCGAAAATCAGGTTTACATGCTGATTTACCCCACCTTTTTTTAGGGGGAGGGAGCAATGTGTTATTGACTAAGCCGCAAGAAGCATTGGTGGTTAAAATTTCCATTCCTGGCATTTCGGTCGTGAAGGAGGATGAAGATTTTGTGTGGTTAAAAGCAGGTGCTGGGGTGGTTTGGGATGAATTGGTCCAGTATTCTGTCGACAAAGGATGGTCTGGATTAGAGAATTTATCCTTGATTCCGGGTACGGTGGGTGCGGCTCCGATGCAAAATATTGGTGCTTATGGTGTGGAAATCAAAGATACATTTGAGTCATTAGAAGCATTGAATCTGCAGACTTTAGAAGTGGAGGTGTTTGATGCCAAAGCCTGTGCTTTTGGCTACCGTGAAAGCTTCTTTAAGCGCGCTGGGAAAGGGAAATACCTCATCAGCTCTGTGACGTTTAAATTGTCCAAGAAGCCTTCGATTAAAACTTCGTATGGAGCGATTCAGGATGTTTTAGCTGCAAAAGGAATTGCTCAGCCTTCTATTCGGGAGGTGGCAGATGCAGTTATAGAGATTCGAAAAAGTAAATTGCCGGATCCGAAAGACATCGGTAATTCAGGTAGTTTCTTCAAGAATCCGACGGTTTCTGCTACCGAGGCGTCACGACTAATAGCTGAATATCCAGGCATTCCAAATTATCCAGTGGAAGGAAGTACAGATATTAAGTTTCCTGCGGGCTGGTTTATCGAAAAGGCCGGTTGGAAAGGATTTCGAAGAGGGGATGCTGGAGTGCATGCGAAGCAGGCCTTGGTTTTAGTGAATTATGGAGAGGCGACTGGTGGGGAGATTTTGGCCCTATCTGAAGAAATAAAGAAATCGATTACAGACACTTTCGGCGTTTACTTAGAAACCGAAGTAAATATTTTATAAAATGACATTACCCACTTTAGCGAATTTAGGCAAAGGCCCCTTCTTTTTGATGGCAGGATCTTGTGCGATTGAGAGCAACGATTTAGCCTTTGAGATCGCTGAAAAGATTGATGGCCTCACGAAGGCGATGGGTATTCCCTACATTTTCAAAGGTTCATACCGCAAGGCGAATCGGACAAAAATCGATTCCTTTACCGGTATTGGTGATATTAAAGCGCTTGAAATTTTACAAGCAGTTGGTAAACATTATTCTTTACCTACCGTAACTGATATTCACGAAAGCGCAGAAGCAGCCATGGCAGCAGCTTACGTAGATGTATTGCAAATCCCTGCTTTCCTTTGCCGTCAAACAGATTTACTAGCTGCAGCAGCCCAAACAGGTAAAGCAGTCAACATCAAAAAAGGGCAATTTATGTCTGGCGCTTCGATGCGCTTTGCAGTGGAAAAAGTGTTACATGAAAATCCAGAAGCGGTTGTTTATTTGACGGATCGGGGTAATTCCTTCGGTTATGGCGACTTAGTGGTGGATTACCGGAATCTTCCAGAGATGTCAGCCATGAATGTTCCAGTCATTATGGATTGTACACACTCCTTACAGCGTCCTAACCAAACAACGGGTGTAACCGGTGGACAGCCCGCTTTGATTGAAACGATCGCTAAAGCTGCGATCGCCGTAGGAGCCGATGGAATCTTCATCGAAACTCACCCGAATCCTGCGGTGGCTAAATCAGATGGCGCGAATATGCTTCCATTAGATCAATTAGAGGGCCTTTTGGAGAAACTGTTGCGCGTGCGCGAAGCGATTGTTTAATGCATCTTATAGCTGATTTGGAGGGTGATATCCGTTTTAGTATTGCCTTCAATTAAATCTAAACCTGTACCAATTTCTGTTCTGTCGTAGTAGGTAATTCTAGCCCATTTAGCCGCTAGTTGAATTTCCCTTGTCCATTGATAAGACATCACTAGCGTGGCTTTGATGGCTTTCCCTGCGTAAGCGGGGAGAAGGAAAGAATAGGGCACACCTGGTTCATAGGCATAATTACGGGTATCATAGGTAGGCGTATTCATATAGGCAAAACGCCCCTGTATATTCCATTTGCCTTGATCCCATTTAATATCTTGCAAAAGTAAATAACCTATCTCATCACCTAATTTAGAAGCCATCAGGCGAGAGTGAAAATCCCACGATTTAATGGCGATGTAATGCCCATCCAGGCTGATTTGTAGGAGGTCATTATTTTCTTTTCGCGTCCATTTGCCTTGAAGGAATCCTCTGGCGTTATGTCTTTTCTCCCATTGTAAACGGCTCAACACCTCCCAACCTGAGGTATTGGAATCAAGAACTTGGTATTTAGGCCCTGGGAAGCGAAAATAATCCACATAGGAGCTCAGCTTCATTCGTTTATTAATTTGATAACCTAGGCCCAGGAATAGGCCCATTTCGTTTATGTTTTCAGCGTTTTCGGAAAGACCATTTGATTTAGGACTAAAATAACCCGCCCCATAGTGCCGGAATAAATAGGATAAGTCAATTTTTTTAGAAAGTGAAGTGGCGGCAGATTGAATGAGGGAATATTGTCTATTTCCTGAAGTGGCGAATTCTCCTACCATTCTGATGTTTCTAAAGGGATATTGAAAGCTAATCGAATAGTTCTGTAATTTGTTTCCTGACCACTCGGGTTGCTTGTAGCCCGTTCCGATGGGTTTAGGCAAGGACCAGGATGTGTATACACTATTGAATTGAATGACGAGTGGAATGTTTAGCGGAGAATAGGTAATGTTTACGCCCGCGGCCTTTTCTTGCACCGCATCTTTATGACTGATTTCTGAGCTGGTTCGATGGAAGCCATCTTCTACTCTGGAACGAAGGTATTTATTTCCTAGCGAGTCAACTCCGGTGGTCGCATCTAAGTTTCGGTAGGAGACAAATGCTTGTATTCTAATGAATTCGGTTAGTTTTAGAGTTGTGTTGATTCCACGATAATAGCCATATTCCACACTGGAACTGTAGGCCAAACCACCTAGATTGAATTTCTGGGTAGCTTTTATGCTCTCAAAACTCTTGCCTAAGGAGAAGCCTCCGGATTGAACAAGTCCCTGACCCCATTGGTTGATGAAGTCGCCTAGGATAATTTTTTCTACGGTTCCTGTTGACTTAAACTCTAAGAAGCCACTACTAAAGTCGGTCAGTTCTTTTTCGCCTGCGTCTTTTTGTACTAAGAATCCAATTCTAAGATTCGCATTTAGTTGACCTCTATATCGGAGCATTTGATTCGTTCGATCACCTATATAACGGGTCTTGCTTCGGAGGTCTGGATCTGTAAATCCTTTTTTGGTCTCTGCGGTCCAATCTGTTTTAAATAGGATCTGATGAGTCGATAAGTGAGGTTTCCACCAGCTAAGATTTAAAGGGTTGCAAACGACATAGTCTTGAATCTTGCGTAGGAAGTCGAGCTCCCAACCCGGAATGGATTGTAACTCTAAAATAGATTGAAAGGAGCCTAGATTTTTTCGAAAGCTTAGAAATGCTTCGATTTGTTTCGCACTAAATAGGAGAGAGGACTGTAGTTCCGCCTCGGAAACGAGGTTAATGTTTAGCGGATTCGCAAGGTAATAGTCGTAGCTAGATTGCTTTTCCTCCTCTTCTTGGGTGGATATTTGGGCAAAACAGGCAAAAGAGGCAAGCAAAATTAGGATCGTTTTCAAGGGAGTGGTTTTCCCCGAAATTACCTCCTAATGGCCTAAAAAGGACGATTAATACTGATAATGAAAATCAGTTAGTTGAACTTTCGCTCGATGATTTGATGTAGTTCATCCCAGATGGCTTCGTTCTCTGCTTGACGATAGGCCTGGTAGCGGGATAACAAGGCTTGCATCCAAGTCTCTGCTTCTGCTTCTTCATCTATGTATTGGATGAGTGATTCTAATTGAGCAACATCGCCTTGGAAAATTTCTTGAATGAATTTGATGCGTTGGTGAAGGCTAATGGTGTCAGCTATGCGCTGGGTCATTTGTGATTCTACTTTGGACTTCAATGAATCAGCTGAACCGCTTAATAAATCTTTTAGGGGCTTGTATTCTTCCTCAGTGGAATCTTCAAGGCTTTCTGGGGCTTTGAAATAGACCTCCGTATTCAATAAGTCGAAAGGTTCCGCTGGCGTTTCTGCGGCAGGGTAATCGATAGACGCATCTGCTGCTTCGAAAGCTGAAGCCTCGAAAGCTGGAGCTTCAAAAGGTGCCGCTTGGAAAGCAGGAACCTCTGAAGCAGGAACCGGTGCATCCATTACCGGTGCATCTGGTGCTTCATACGAATTCAATAAATCGGCAAAACTAGGCTGCGGCAATTCTGTAGAAGTAGCTTCAAGGCTTTGAATCCAAGATACCCAAATGAACTCAGGGAAGGATACTTGATACAATAAAGTTTGAGCTATTCCTGCCCACTTTTCTTCAAATCGAGGGCTTGCCCAAAAGAAATTAGGGAAAACTTCAACCGTCCGAGAAGAGTTTAACTGAGCTAAAAGCTCTGCTTGAATGGTTTCAATGACAGGGGTGGGAACTTCCCAAGCTAGTACCTCTTGAAATGTGATAGATTCAGAAGAATCATTCCAGTATTGCAAGAAAATATTCGGTGTAGCCATGTTATGATTTAATTTCTAGTTGTTCACAAGCCATTCTAGC
>CAILUB010000347.1 GCA_903837305.1 uncultured Cytophagaceae bacterium | reverse complement strand
GCCTGGAAACAATCCGTTCATCGTCGCGTACATATCGTACTCTTTTCTGCATTGTAAATACGGCCGTGAAGAAAGTGGACATAAGGGTAATCCACCATTATAGTGTTGGCCAAAATTCTCCAAAGTCGCGAACGTAATTCCACCGCCCATCGAGTGACCCATCATAAAGGTTGAGTCCGGCTGGCCCATCTTCTTACTAAAAGCTTGGCGTAATTCTTCGGTCGCATCCACTCCCTCTGGCATCGCAAAACCTTGAATAGGATAATCAGACGCTGCGATTGCAAATCCACGATCTAAAATAACCTGTAAGCGTTTGTCTAATCCTGCGTTCGCGCTCGCCGCCGGCGTTCCCATAAACTGGTAACCGTGAGCATACATCACGAGTTTTTTGTTCCATTTAGCTGGCATCAAAACTTGATAGCCGCCCCCTTTCAGAGTGCCTAAATCGATTTTTTCTTGTGCCAAAAGGGTGGTGCTGAGTGCGAGGAAGAGGAATAGTTTTTTCATAGTGCTGGTTAAGAGAAAGCAAAATAGGGAAAAAATGGTAATTTGCAGTATGGAGAAGCCTTATATCGTCGATCAAAAATTCGAGAAAGAAAGCACACTCGCCATCGGCGAATACGAACATTGCGTTTTCAAGAACTGCCTGTTCGAGTCGGCTGATTTTCAACAATTCCAGTTCATTGACTGTGTTTTTGAATCGTGTAATCTAAGCCTCGTCAAACTTAGCGGCGCTTCCCTCCAAAAAGTACATTTCAAAGACAGCAAAATGCAGGGCCTTCGCTTCGAAGCTTGCAATCCTTTTTTATTCGAAGTAAGCTTCGAATCCTGCGTTTTAAACCTGTCGTCATTCTATCAAATCAAAGGGAAAAAGACGACGTTCACGGGCTGTTCTTTGCACGAAGTGGACTTCACGGAATCCGATTTCTCGGAAGCCATTTTCGATGATTGCGATCTATCTAGGGCGCTTTTTGACCAAACCAATGTGAGCAAAGCGGACTTCCGAAGCGCCTTTAATTTTTTCATTCATCCGAGCATTAATCAGATCAAGAAAGCGAAGTTTTCGAATGATGGTTTGGCAGGTTTATTGCAAGGCTTTGACATCTCTATATCCTAATATGAAAAAAATCTTTTTCCTACTCTTTCTGAGCGCACCACTTTTCGCTCAGCCTCGTACGATTGTCACGACAGACGGCGAAATCGATGACGTGGATACGTTCATCCGGATGCTATTGTACTCGAATGAATACCAGCTGGAGGGCTTAGTGTATTCGAGTTCGATGTGGCATTACAAAGGCGACGGAAAAGGGACGAAATTCACTTCCGAAATGGAGATGACGCGCAAGATGTATGGTGCGAAAACAGACCTTCGCTGGCCGGGCGTTCAATGGATTCAAGATTTATTGAAAGCGTATGGACAAGTTCATCCAAACCTGATTTTGCATGACAAAAACTACCCATCTCCTGCCTATTTGAACTCACTAGTCAAGGTGGGGAATATCGATTTCGAAGGAGAAATGGAGCAGGTGACAGAGGGGTCAGAATGGATAAAAGCAAAATTGTTAGACAACGATCCGGAGCCCATTTACTTGCAAGCTTGGGGTGGAACGAATACGATTGCGCGTGCTTTGAAATCGATCGAGGAACAGTATGCCGGTGAAAAAAACTGGCCCAGCATCAAAGAAAAAATCTCTCGAAAAGCCATCATCTATACCGTAATGGATCAAGATGCTACTTATAAAAAGTACATTGGTGGACATTGGCCAGAGATTCGGGTCATTTACAATGCCCACCAATTTGCCAGCTTTGCCTATCCTTGGAAACGCGTGATGCCTAAGGCGACGCAGCCCTATTTTGAGGGGACGTATATGGG
>CAILUB010000346.1 GCA_903837305.1 uncultured Cytophagaceae bacterium | reverse complement strand
GATAAGATTATGAACGTGAACCTCAAGGCTCCGTTTGAATTAATGCGACTCTGTTTACCTCATCTCCAGAAATCGTCTAATGCGTCAGTGATAAACATCAGCTCCGTGGGTGGAATTTCACCGGAACCTGGTTTAGGGATTTATAGTGTGAGCAAGGCGGCGCTTATTTCGATGACGAAGGCTTTTGCCAAAGAATGGGGCGACTTTAATATCCGCGTGAACGCCATATGTCCGGGCTTGATCAAGACGAAGTTTTCGGAGGCGCTTTGGTCCAATGATAAAATCCTTCAACACACGCTTCGTCAATTGCCTATCAAGCGTATAGGTACGCCAGAAGAAATCGGTGCTACTGCCTTATACCTTGCGTCACCAGGTGCGTCTTACACGACAGGCGCAGTCATTACCGCTGATGGCGGTTTAACCATTTAACTATGTTTGTTTCAGATAAAGCGTTAGAGTTAGTACCACGTTACCGAGCATTCCTCGAGAAACACATCATTCCTTTAGAGCAAGGGGCCATCTATGGTTCTTTTCGGGCTCATTTGCCTTCCTTACAAGCACTGCGCGCTAAAGCGAAAGAGATGGGGTTATTTGCCCCTCACCTGCCTTTGTCTCATGGGGGATTAGGTTTAAGCTTAGTTGACTTCGCTTCGATCTCTGAAGTGTTAGGGACGAGTCCTTTAGGCCATTATGTGTTTAACTGCAATGCACCTGATATAGGGAATATGGAGTTGATGCATCAATTTGCATCACCCTATTTACAAGAGACCTTTTTACGGCCATTAGAGCGCGGTGAAATTCGTTCATGTTTCGCGATGACGGAACCTGAGCATGCAGGAAGTAATCCCGTGCATATGTCAACCACTGCTGTACGTGAGGGAGATGAATATGTGATCAATGGACACAAATGGTTTACCTCGTCTGCGGACGGGGCGTCCTTCACGATTGTGATGGCGGTGACGAATCCCTCAGCGGAAAATAAGTATGAGCGGGCAAGTATGATTTTGGTTCCTTTGGACAATCCTGGCTATCGAATGATTCGCAATATTCCCATTATGGGAGATGAAGGCGAGGACTACCTGTCGCATAGTGAGGTAGAGTTCGTTAATTGCCGGGTGCCAGTGTCTCATTTAATAGGGACGGAAGGATCTGGTTTTACCTTAGCACAGGTTCGTTTAGGGCCTGGGCGTATTCACCACTGTATGCGTTGGATTGGGATTTGCGAGCGGGCTTTAGGGATGATGTGCGATCGAGCCATCGAGCGGGAGTTAAATCCAGGACATTCATTAGCGATGCAGCAGACGATTCAAAATTGGATAGCTGAAAGTGCAGCTGAGATAAAGGCTTCACGCCTCTTAGTGTTGAACACCGCACATATCATTGAAAATAAAGGCGCTAAGGCGGCTAAAGAAGATATATCTACCATTAAGTTCTTTGTATCGGATGTGTTGATGAAGGTAATCGACCGGGCGATTCAGGTGCACGGCGCCTTAGGGATCACGGATGATTCTTTATTATCGTTTTGGTACCGACACGAACGTGGTGCACGCATTTATGATGGGCCGGATGAGGTGCATAAATCGGTTTTAGCGAAGAGCATTCTTAAATCACGCAAGGGCTAATGGAAGGCTTTGAAAAATTACCGGCCTATTTAGGTGTTTCCTCTGTGGAGGTTACAGCCTTTCCGGGCGGATTCTCGAATCTGACCTACCAGGTAGAAGCAGGTGAAGAAACATATGTGTTGCGCAGACCTCCGCACGGATTGAAGATTGCCAAAGCCCACGATATGATTCGGGAGTTTCGGGTATTGCAGGCCTTGGAAAAGGCGGGATATACGAAGATGCCGCATCCCATTTCGGCTTGTGAAGATGAGTCGATTATAGGGGCTCCTTTTTTCCTCATGGAGAAAGTGGATGGCATGATCATTAGAAATCGTCCACCGGCGGAGGCTACTTTATCGTTTTTTCGACAACTTTCACAGTCAGCACTAGATGTCTTAATCGATTTACACTCTTTGGAATTAAGCGACTCTGGCTTAGGTGATTTAGGAAAGCCGGAGGGATATACGTTACGTCAGGTGCAAGGCTGGGCAGAACGTTTTCAAAAAGCGAAGACATCTGAGGTTTCTTCCATCGAGGAGGCATTTCAATGGCTTTTAGCTTCGATACCTTCTAATTCTGATGTCGCCTTCATTCACAATGACTTCAAATATGATAACCTAGTGATTTCTCCCAATGGAGAAGTTCAGGCCGTATTAGACTGGGAGATGGCAACCGTGGGAGATCCGTTGATGGACTTGGGAACGACTTTGGCCTATTGGGCGGAGGCAGTAGATGAGGATATTCTAAAGATGTTTAATCTCTCGTATGTGCCGGGTAATTTTACCCGCCGCGAGGTAATTGACTATTATGCCTCTAAAACGGGGCGAGATATGAGTAATATGGTTTTTTACTATGTTTTTGGGCTATGTAAAGTGGCTACCATTGCACAGCAAATCTACCAACGTTATAGTTTAGGGTATTCCAAAGACCCGCGTTTTAGTGTTCTACATCAAGTCGTGGAGGCCGCCGGCCGAAAAGCGATCGCATCTATTCAAACAGGAAACATATGAAAATTAACAACGTGTGCATTTTAGGTGCAGGAACCTTAGGAACAAGAATTGCTTTGCAGGCTGCTTTGTCAGGCTTTCAGGTAGCTGTTTATGACATAAATGCGGAAGCTTTTGTGGCTTCGAAGAAGGTGATGGCGAAGATTCTTCGATCGCTTTCACTCACAGATGAAATTATCGCGAAGATAAAATTCACAACGGATCCGGCGGAGGCCGTAGCTGACGCGGATATTATCTCGGAGTCGGTGACGGAGGAATTGCCTTTGAAGCGCCAGGTTTGGGCGCAATTTTCCGCTTTAGCACCAGCTAAGACTATTTTCACGACGAATACCTCTTATTTATTGCCGTCTATGTTAGTGGACTCGGTGGATCGCCCTTCCCTATTTTGTGCGTTTCATTTCCATGATGTGTTTTATTCTAAAGTGGTGGATATTATGCCGCACCCGGGAACCTCTGAAGAAGTGGTGACTCTATTAGAAGATTTTGGCAGAGCGTTAAAACAAGTCCCCGTGATTGTTCGAAAGGAAAATCCGGGCTATGTGTTCAATTACATGCTGATGGCCGTGATAGGTGCAGCGGGTAAGTTAAGAACAAAAGAAGTGGCG
>CAILUB010000345.1 GCA_903837305.1 uncultured Cytophagaceae bacterium | reverse complement strand
TTCCGCATAGAGCATACAATTCTTTTTGCTCCCCGTGTTCGATGATTTCGTCCGGTATACCCAGGCGAATTACTTGAGAAGAATACTGGTGATCGACCATAAATTCCGCAATCGCAGATCCAAATCCACCTTGAATCGCTGCATCCTCTACGGTAATTACCTTCTTGAATTGCTTGAATACGCGGTGTAAAAGTTCCTCATCTAAAGGCTTCACGAATCGCATGTCGAATAATGCAGGTTTTAAACCCAGCGCACGCGCCGCTTCACAAGCAGCGATGGCTTCATTTCCAATATGTCCAATGGACAAGACTGCAATTTCTTCTCCTTCTAAAAGTTGTACGCCTTTTCCTATTTCAATCTCTTCAAAATCCATTCTCCAAGCTGGCATCACCCCTTCGCCCCGAGGATAGCGAATAGTGATCGCTTTTTCGTGGTTTTTGAAGGTATCTAAAGACGCTGTGTACATAATATTGCGTAGTTCTTGCTCATTGCGAGGAGCTGCTACAATCATGTTTGGCACACAACGCATAAAGGCTAAATCTAGCAATCCATGGTGCGTAGGGCCATCAGCTCCAGCTAAACCTGCGCGGTCTAGACAGAATATGACAGGTAATTTCTGTAAACAGACGTCGTGTACGACTTGGTCGTAACCGCGTTGCATGAAGGAGCTGTAAATATTGCAGAAAACGGTTAAGCCTTGTGTGGCTAATCCCGCAGAGAAAGTGACGGCATGTTGTTCCGCGATTCCTACGTCAAAAGCGCGATCGGGCATCGCACGCATCATAATATTCAAAGAAGATCCAGATGGCATTGCAGGTGTGATACCCATGATTTTCGGATTCTTCTCGGCTAATTCTAAAAGCGTATGGCCAAAAACCTCTTGGTATTTAGGGGGCTGTGGATCGTCATAGGTTTTTTTATGAATCTCACCGGTCAGTTTATCGAATTTCCCAGGAGCGTGCCACAAGGTTTGATCTTTTTCAGCCAGTGAATAACCTTTCCCTTTTGTTGTAATGCAATGTAAAATCTTCGGACCAGGTATATCTTTTAAGTCGTTTAAAACCGTGGTTAAATTGTCGATATCGTGTCCGTCGATAGGGCCAAAATACCGTAAATTCAAGGACTCAAACAGATTGCTTTGGTTTAATAAGGTGGCTTTTAGGCCATTTTCGATCTTCGACACAATTTCTTGCGCCGTCTTTCCGAATTTGGACATCTTGCCTAACAGATTCCACACATCGTCTTTCACCTTGTTATAGGTGTGTGAGGTAGTAATATCTGTTAAATATTCTTTTAAAGCACCGACATTCGGATCGATCGCCATGCAATTATCGTTCAAGATAATCAACATGTTGTTCGGGATATCGCCCGCATGGTTCATGGCTTCGAATGCCATTCCCGCCGTCATAGATCCATCCCCAATAACGGCGATATGTTGTCTGTATGTTTCCTTTTTATATCCAGATGCCACAGCCATCCCCAGAGCAGCTGAGATGGAAGTAGAGGAGTGTCCTACACCAAACGTATCAAAATTACTTTCTGAGCGCTTCGGGAAACCCGAAATACCTCCGATTAAACGATTGGTGTGAAAAACTTCCCGGCGACCGGTTAAAATTTTGTGGCCATAAGCCTGGTGTCCTACATCCCAAACCAATTGATCATCTGGGGTATTAAACACATAATGCAAGGCGACGGTTAACTCAGTTACACCTAAAGAGGCACCAAAGTGACCTCCATTCACAGATACGTTGTCAATAATAAATTGACGCAATTCGTCACAAACTTGAGGTAAGTCTGATTTCGGCAACTTGCGCAAATCTTCCGGAGAGGAGATTTTGCTAAGTAATGGACCGGCTTCAAATTGCATAGACGCGTGTGATGATAGTGAAAGATTAACCTTACAAAGGTAAAAATGTTTTTAAGCCTTAGTCATTTTTTTGACTCGCTTTGAATAATCTTTTTTGCTCGAAGTCGGTAAGACTGTCGTATCCGGATTGTGATATTTTGTCCAAAATCGCATTCAGCTCCTCCTCCGGCACAGTTTCGAGTTCTTTTCGGGGTTGTAATTTTTGATTAACAGCTGTGGCAAATTCTTTAATTTTTATTTCAAAAATGGCTTGAGGTCGGGATGCGGCTAAAAAGTTTTTGGCAAAAATGAAACCTAATATTGCCCCACCTAAATGCGCAATATTTCCACCTGCGTTTGACCCAGTTGTTTCAATAAAGGACCATAGAATATAAAATGCAGAGATGTATTTGATTCGAACCGGTCCTAATAAAAGTAAATGCACCTGGTAGTTAGGTCGAATCGTAGCAGCGGCGACCACCACGGCAAAAACACCAGCTGAGGCCCCATTTAAGAAATTTGGCCCTTTGGCAATGAAAAAACTCACGGTGTTCATCGCTAAAAGAAAAGCTACTGCACCCGCTAATCCGCCATAAAAAAAGAGCTGGACGAGCCGTTTATTCCCGATGAAATCCTGGATAATGATACCAAACCAATACAGGAACATCATATTGAAAATGAGGTGGAAGACCTCAATGTGCAAGAAAAAATAGGTAATTAGGCTCCAGGGTCTTTGGATAAGCAAATCGAGTGCAGACGGTAGCGAAACTTGCGTAAAAAACGCATCAAATAATTCCGATTTTCCAGCTATCAATAAGCCTACCCGAGCGATCATCAAAGCCACGAAAATGGCTCCATTGGCTATAATGATCTTCATCAAGCCCTGTCCAGGCTGTTGAATAATGTTTTTTATATCATTGAGAATGCTCCTCATCTTAATAGAAACTGTCGCGTTTTTGGCGCCAAATCAATAATAAAATGACGGCAAAAAGCATTCCGCCTAAATGGGCAAAGTGCGCTACATTATCCCCATCAGCCGCTGATTTCCCAGCATAAAGCTCGTAAAAGGCAAAGCCCATCACGAGGTATTTCGCTTTTACGGGAATGGGGATGGGGAAGACAAACATCTCGGAGTTAGGAAATAAATAGCCATAGGCCATCAAGATGCCAAAAACACCACCAGATGCCCCCACTACAGGGTTTTGGGTGGTATACTCACTATAAAATTCCATTGCAGCTGTGGCATTCATGCCCCCATTCATGGAATTGCTGCCCCCAAATCGATTGAAATAATCTAACATAAAATCGGTATTAGGATTCGCCAGGGCTAATTCCAAGGCCTTTCGGATGCTGGCATAATCATGGAAATACTGAATCGCTTCGTGTAATAATCCCGCTCCTACTCCGCAGAATAGATAGAAAAATAGGAAACGCTGCCCGCCCCAAATTTTTTCTAAGATGGATCCAAAGATATAAAGCCCAAACATATTCATCAACAAGTGCATAAAATTTGCATGCACGAACATGTAGCTGATGATTTGGAAATAGTAGAAATTACTAGATTGAAAAAAGTACAATGCGAATAGTTCATCTGGAATGAAAGCTGATCCTAGGAACATCGCTACATTGATGAAAATTAAATTCCGTACAGTGGGTGTTAAGTTTCTGAGCATATTATTCTTCGTATCCCCAATCAATGGAGTTTTTCATGTCTTTAATCAATAACCCAGCGGATTTAAATGCGCCACGGATTTCGTCTACTTTATCGTATTGTCTACTTTCTTTGAAACCCTTGTAGAGCTGAAGAAGTTCATCCGTCAGACCATTCATCTGTTCAGGAACTTCTTCTTTTATCCCTAGGACGTCCTCTAAAATGCTGACATATGAACGCTGTAAATTTGAAAATGTTTCAGAAGAAATGGATTCGAAGGCTAATCCCCCCGTGTAGAGCGAATTGATTTTCTTCAACAAGGTAAACAAGTGTGCAATCGCCACTGCCGTGTTCAAATCGTCGTTCATTCCATCGTAGCAGCCTTGAATAGCCTCATTGATCTCCTTTTCCTGAGTGGCATCGGGATTAGGCTTGATGTCTGTTGGATAAGCTAGTTTTTTAATGATGCGTAAACCATTTGCGATTTTTTTGTAGCCTTTTTGGGCCGCTTTAAGTGCGTCGTTGGAGAAGTCCAAAGTACTGCGGTATTGGGATTGCAGCATAAAGAAACGCACGGTCATCGGGCTGTAAGCCTGCTCTAATAGCGCATGACTACCTGCAAATAATTCGGAGGGCAAGAAGGAGTTTCCGAGGGATTTGCTCATTTTTTGGCCATTCACTGTTAACATATTCGTGTGCATCCAGTAGCGTACGGGAGCACGATCATAAGCTGCTTTTGCCTGCGCGATTTCACATTCGTGGTGCGGGAATTTCAAATCCATTCCGCCGCCGTGTATATCAAAGGTATCGCCTAAGTACTTGTGGCTCATGCAGGTACACTCTAAGTGCCAGCCAGGAAAACCCTCTCCCCAGGGGGATGGCCAGCGCATGATGTGTTCAGGAGCTGCTTTTTTCCAAAGTGCAAAATCCAACGGATTCCGCTTCTCGCCCACGCCATCTAAGTCCCGCGTCTCAGTTAATAAATCATCTAACACACGGCCAGATAAATGACCGTAGTTACCGCCATTTTTATTGTAAGTCTCGATGTCAAAATACACCGAACCATTCGATTCATAGGCTAATCCTTTTTCTATTAAGGATTTCGTGGTCTCGATTTGTTCCACGATATGTCCCGTCGCTGTAGGCTCGATGCTCGGAGGCAAGACATTGAATTTTTCTAATACTTGGTGAAAATCTTGGGTAAAGCGATGTACGATTTCCATCGGCTCTAACTTTTCCAATTTGGCCATCTTCCCAATCTTATCTTCCCCCTCATCGCCATCACCTACCAGGTGACCCACGTCCGTAATATTACGCACATAACGTACTTTGTACCCGATATGCAATAAATAGCGGTTTAGGATGTCAAAAGACGTAAAAGTGCGCAAATTGCCTAAGTGAACATAATTATATACCGTGGGCCCGCAGACATAAAGTCCGACGTGATTTTCGTGTATCGGGGTGAAAAGTTCTTTTTCACGACTCAGGGTATTGTATATTTTTAAGGGCTGCATGTAAAGCGGATCTTTTCTGATCGAAAGGGGATAATAAGGAATTAAAATTAAT
>CAILUB010000344.1 GCA_903837305.1 uncultured Cytophagaceae bacterium | reverse complement strand
TGATGTAGTCGTTTGGCTTAAGCCTTGTCCTGCATGATAAAGAATTATATCTTCATCTCCAGCAAATCCTAAATCTACAATGTCTCCTTTCGCGATATTTAATTTCCTCCAACTAATCGATCCGTCAGCAACTTTTTCATTCGTTACTGCTCCATCTGCAATTTTGATAGTTGTTATTCCACCATCTGCCACTCCACCTGCATTTACCTGTGTATCCACATAGGTCTTCACGGCTTTTTGTGTCGGAAACAAAATGTCACTTGTTGCATTAGCCCCTAAATCCGTAGCTGCTGATTTATTAGCAGCATTTTCTTTCGTCGCAACCGTCTCCGAAAACGTAGCAGTAGAAACCTTAGTATCCAATGCCCTTTGTGTCTCTGAGCTAATAGGCTTCGCTAAATCAGATGTGTTTTCTACATTAGAAAGTCCCACCATCGCTTTAGTAATGCCTGAAACTGTGCCTGTGAATGTAGGAGACGCTAGAGGTGCTTTAAGCGCCAAATCTGATGTATTAGCTTTACCTATTAGTTGACTGATTGTGGCTAATCCACTTAAATCTTGATCCCCAGTATTCGTGCCACTTACTGCCGCTAGTTTATTTTTTTCCGCTGTGGTATAGTCATTTGTAGAAAGCTGCTTGCCATCTACTTTATCCACTTTCGTATCCAATGCTAGCTGTGTAGCTGTGCTAATCGGTTTTGCTAAATCACTCGTATTATTGATTTGATCTATACCCAATGCCGTTTTTAAGGCAGAGATCGAAGCGACGCCTGTTCCCCCTTTGGATGCGGATAATACGCCATCTACGTTATCTGCATTTACACCATTTGCATAGTAAGCGAATGGAACTGATTGTAAACGGGTGGTTCCCATCGCTGCAAAGCTGGTGCCTCCAGCGGGATCCATTTCAACTTTTAAGAATTTAGGATTGATTTTCCAGTTGACATCTGTGAAATTTCCCGTTTTTGAGATTTGGGTTCCATCTCCGATTACCACGGAGAAAATGCCTTGTGCATTTGTTATGACCTCTTTGGACTCTACATATTCGACTGCTCCTGTTTCAGAACCTTGAATAACAGAGAAGCGAAGGCTGATTTTTTGTGTAGCTAGTACTGCACCTGATGAGTTTCTGCCTACGCCCTGGAAGTTGATTCCGTTGTTTTGAGAAAAGACAAAAAAAGAAACGAGTAAGAAGAGGAAAGTAAGAGATTTTTTCATCAGTTTATTTTATTGAATTTGAATGATAAAGCTTGTTTTTCGCCGGCTGAGGACGAATAGATCATTCGAATGAAATAGGTGCCGCCTTGCAAATGGGAGATGTTTATTTCCTTTTCGAGGTAATTGATGTAATAAGTGGATGGATATGTTTCAAGAATACGTCCTTGCTGGTCGATAAGATGAAATTCGCCAAAACCGGGTTTGGACAAAACTCCTTTGAGTCGAACATAATCGGTAGCTGGGTTAGGAAAAAGTGCGAGACCCTCACCTGTTTCAAATACACGATTGACTATACCTGTCACTAATGGCGTGAATGATTGAATGAATCCGGAACTTAAAGTGAGTTGATTTGAAGATTGGAAATAAGCTATGGAGGCAGATTCGCCTATGCTGTAATTGAGATTACTGTTTATCACACCACCAACATTGATGGTGAAGGGGCTGATACTTTGAGCAGAGGTACTAAAACAACTAAATAAAACTAGAAAGGTAAGGAGTCTAAACATAGTATCGTAGAATAGAATTTAAATCTACGATTTAGACTAAAGGATTTTAATCACTTGTTTGTTTTAGTAGTTTCAAGTTCAGAAGATGAAACAAAAAACAGACTATTTTGCCATTTTTAGGGTTTCTAGGTACACCAATGGAGTACAGCCGTAAAAACGATTGAAAGCACGGTAGAAGGAGGTTTTGGATGAAAAACCGGAGTCAAAAGCGATGGCATCTATGGTTAAACTGTCTAAGGTGTTCGCATCAATTTGCAATAAAAAATGCTGCAAGCGCATTTCATTTAAATAATCATTGAAGCGCTTTTGGTAGTAATTATTGATAATATAAGATAAGTCTCGGTTAGGGATTTTTGTTTCTACCGCCACTTGACTTATGGTTAAATTAGGTTGTAAATAGGTCTTTTGGGTGTGGAAATACTTTTCTAATTTTTTGATCTCTTTCGAATAATTTTCAAGGATAAAGGGAACCTTAACCGTTTCATTATCTACAAGACTTGAGGCAGTTTCTTTATATCGTATGAAAGGTAAACCAGTCAATACTTGTGGATTAATTAGTAAATAAGTAAAGACCACAAAATGAGAGATGACTAGGATTAAATTTGGTAAAAGCGTTAGTTCTGAACTAGTAAATAAATTATCCTGCGTAAAATACAAGAAAATCACAATGAAAAAGGCAATAAGGAATCCTGAGGAAGCTAAGGTGAATGTACTCAACCAGCGGGTAACGCGTTTTATTTGGTCAGTAATGGTTTGATTTGGGTTATTTTTATTGAAAGTTAAAATAAGGCTCCATTGGAAAATGAGGTAAAGAGTAGCTTGGATAGGTCTGAACAAGTAGAAGACACTTTCGGGTAAAAAGCCAAGTTGTTTTTCTATGCCAAAGTTTTTGTCTTGTATTGTCTTTGTCACAATTTCCAATTTGTATTCGAATGAGCTCAAGAAAAAAGGCAAATAATTGATTAGGAAAAATAGAAAGGGCAATAAGTGTAAATAGTCGTATGCTTGCCATTTTTTCTCATTGTACAAAACACTTCTAACATATAAATAGCCCAAGGGAGGTACTAAAAATGTAAGTGGTGCTGCCGTTCTATACAAATAGGGAAATTGCTGTATAGAACCAGAGAAAACAAAGAGGAAAAGTGATATTGTCCAGATTTGGCATAAAATAGAGGTAGACAACACAAAATCTGAGTAAGAACGAAGGGCATTTTTCTTGAATAACAATATATACACGGTGAGTAATCCACAGAGTATACCAGCATTCATGAAATCCAGCAAATCAAACATACTTCAAATGTAGTAATTTCTTTTTCCTTTTTTCGGGAAAAAT
>CAILUB010000343.1 GCA_903837305.1 uncultured Cytophagaceae bacterium | reverse complement strand
GACTCATATCAAAGTACAATTGCGGAGCTTGCCAGTAGGTACGATCTTCGTTTTGGAACCCAAAAGGAGTCAATGTACGGTTGTAAGCACCACTACGCGCGATGCCAGCTTTAAACAAATCCGTGTGAGCAAGTAAATTTGCCGTCATAAAGGCACCATAACTGTGACCACCCACGGCCATACGCTTGCGATCACCTACACCTAAAGAAACTAAGTAATCAATCGCTGCTGAAGCATTTAATTGTAATTGATCCACAAAATTGTCATTCGGCTTTTTCGAAGCATCCGTAGATACAATCGGCATCTCAGCATTATCTAAAATGGCATAGCCTTGAGTCGCGTAGTAAATCGGGGAAGCCCAGCTTAACATTGTAAAACGATCCTTGCTTCCGCGAATTTGCGCCGCATCTGCAGCGGAATTAAATTCACGTGGATATGCCCAAATCAATACGGGCAATGGACCATCTTTCTCTTTATTATAGCCTTTAGGCAGATATAAATCACCTGTTAAGTCTACACCATCGGCACGCTTATACTTGATTTTCTCCTTGGTAATACCCACTAAATTCGGATAAGGGTTTTCAAATTGGGTCAATGCCTTATCTTGAGAAGGATTTAAAAGATTCTTAATAAAATAGTTCGGTACTTCTGTTTGAGATTCCTTTCTACTTAATACTATCAATTTGTCTGCATCAATCACTTCTTCCACTTGTTCGTAGTGACCCGGCTTAGCACGCCAAATGATCTCATTCTTCTTTGTCGTTAAATCAAATTTTGCGATAAAAGGAAGATCCCCTTGATCAGATGATCCCACTGGGTTATTCATCAAAATTTTCGAGCCACCGTCCGTGAATTGAATCACTTCGCGACCTAAGGCATTTTTCGTCAAAACCGGACTTCCTGGATTTTTATAGGCATCTGTTAAATTGCGTTCGTACAAGGCTTCTATCGTTCCATCGGCGGAAGAATAACGGCTCACTTTAGATGTCTGCTTACCACGCAAGACCTCTGTCACTAAAGCCACTTTATTATTTCCCCAAATCACCCCAGCAAAGCGAGTTTTTGTCTTAAATAACTCTTTTGCCTCTTGTGAAAAGGGAGCTGACAAAGAGTAAACCGCATCGTGAAATTCCACTTGCTTTTTTATGTAACCACTATCTAAAGGCATCGCATAAACCAAAGTTGCCGGCTCATCATCCCGCCAATCAAATCCTCGAGGCACGTTTTGGACGTTATCATTTCCCGCTGGAGCACTCTCCGAAGAAGGGAGTTTGGCAATTTCTTTGATTGTTTTTCCGTCCAAATCAAGCACTTTCACCGTCGTAGGAAATCCATATGCCGGTACTGCATAGGAGAATGGTTTTGCCAGAGTACGTGTCAAAATATACTTTCTGTCCGGCGATAATTGAAAAGAATTGAACAAAGAAGGCTGCCCTATTTTCTTGTTTACGCCATTTTTATACACGACTAATTGCGCCTCCGCATAATAGGAGAATAAACTCTCATCGTAAGGGGATTTTATTAAATCCTGAAAAGTCGGTCTCGGTGCCGCCTTCCCCACATTCTGTTGAATCGTAGGTCCTTTAGGCGTAATAGGGCGCTTGGGAGCTCCGGCTGCATCATGCGTCGTTACTTTGTAAAGAATCGTTTGATCGTCTACCCACGTAAACGCGTTTCCTAGAACTTGATTCAAAGGAGCACTATTGATGCGAGTGGCTTTTTTAGAGGCTATATCGATCACATACAAGTCGACTCCATTTACTTCTGTTTGTGCGAAAGCAATTTTAGTTTCCGATGGATTCCAAGAAATGCCTCCTACAGCTAAGTTCTTAGGTAATCCAGTAATGTTCACCTGAGCACCCGTCCGAATCTGCTGCAAGGTAAGGCTGCTGATGGGGCTTTGACGAGAGGGAGAAAAATTCAAAGGGTTCAAACGAAGTCCGGCAATTTTCATTTCCGGTTGACCTAATTCCTCCACCGTTGGGTATGAATTTCGACCGAGCAATAAGAGATACTCGGCTTTTGAATCTATGCGGACAAGCGGAATAGGTTTTGCCAAAACTAAATCTGCAATCGCTTTTGGTGGCAATTGATACCCTTCGGTATCCTGTGCTCGCAAAGTTACCTGTGTAAAAAATAGGACGCTAAGCGAAACTAAAATGACTGATTTTTTCATATTGTTAACTAGTTTTCTTTTATAGAATTTGATTCAAAATCATCACACCCACTAATCCGGAGATAGACACGATTGTTTCCATCAAAGACCAGGACCTGATTGTTTCTTTGACCGTCAGATTAAAGTATTCTTTAAATAGCCAAAAACCCGTATCGTTCACGTGCGAGAACATCAGACTACCCGCGCCAATACTCAATACCATTAGATTAGCATTTACACCGCCCGCTGCCACTAAGGGGTAAATCATTCCGGCCGCTGTTAATCCTGCAATCGTGGCAGACCCAAGGCAAACTCGGATGATTGCAGCCATCATCCAGCCTAAAACCAAGGGATGTATCGGCAATCCACCTAAATAAGAAGCAATTTCTTTACTAACCCCTGAAACGAGGAGAATTTCTTTCAAGGTTCCAGCACCTGCAATAATCAATAAAATCATCGCCACGTCTTTTACTGCCTCGCCATACACGTTCATCACCTCTTCGATTTTCTTTCCACGGCGAATCCCTAACACATAAGTAGCCACTAAAATAGCCACCAGCATCACCATCGCTGGATCGGCAATAAATTTTACAACAGGTGAATCAGGTAATTGTACCTCGGCGATGGTGGTTCCTACTAATAGGAATACGGGGAAAAGGGCAGCTACGAAACTAGCAGCTTTCGAAGGCAAGTTCGTTTCGTCCACTTCTGCAGCGGCAAAGGTCTTTAGCGGTTTGACGGGTAGATGAGCTAAGGTTTTGGCAAAAATAGGACCCGCCAAAATAATCGCTGGAATCGCTACGATGATACCCAGCATCAAAGTCTCTCCCATATTCGCGTGAAACTGTGCCACTAAAGCCGCCGGAGATGGATGCGGCGGCAAAAATCCATGCGCCACAGACAAGGAGGCCATCATAGGAACCCCCGCCAATAACGGAGGAATCTTATATTGTTGAACTAACGAAAAGATGAGCGGGATCATCAAGACAAATCCCACATTATAAAACAAGGGAATCCCGATCACGAAACCAGTCAGCATCAGCCCCCAGGTAATATTCGAAAGCCCAAAAAGATCGATTAAAGCGCCTGAAATCTGTTTTGCGGCCCCAGAGGCAGCCACTAATTTACCCAGCATCGCCCCTAAAACGAGAATGACGACTAAAGACCCGAGCGTATCACCCAACCCTTTTTGGATAGACTTCGCAATATCAGGCACCGGCAAACCGAAACAAACGCCCGCGAAAATACTCACGAGCAAAAAGGCTATAAACGAATTGACCTTCCAGTACGTGATTAACAGTACTAAAAGGCCAAGACTAGCAATTACAATCAATAAAGTCATAGAGTGAATAGGTTATCACTCACAATTTAGCATTAAGCTTTAGAAATCACCATACGTTTCCTCTAAATATTTCTGCATCACTAAGATATCTTCTTTAGAAGTCAAATCAGGCACATTCTCCGCTAACGGAATCGCGAAGAAACCTTTGCCTTGTCCTTCACCGAACATCACCACGGATGTAGGCAATTCTTTTTCGTTGCGGACAGGATGGAATGGTGTTTTTGCCAAATAGGGCAAGAATGTACTCGCCTCAAACACAAACACGTTCATACTAACGCCTAAACGACCCTGTTTCGCCATTAATTCATCCGCCTGCTCTTTGGTAGGCTTCTCGATAATCTCCAATAAATACCCCTCTGCATCCGTACGAATCAAAGCAAAAGCCGAAATACGCTCCTCCGGATACAATAAACTATCGCGGTGATACGAAATTAAAGCCTGAGGGACAGGTGAAGCCCAAAGCGTCTTGAGCGCATTCACCGAATACAGATTATCTGAATTACACACAATCACGCGTCCTGTTTGCCAGTCTGCGTGCTGAGATAAAGCCTGGTACACCGCATCTGCAGTACCCGCTGGCTTTTCACGATCGGCTGCAATTTGTTGGCGAGCAAAGACGATTTTCATCCCCCATGTTGCGTCTTTTGACATTAATGACTCACAATACTCTTGTGAAACGTTATCTGTGGGATGTAAAAGTAGCATCACCTCTTCGATACCTGCTAAGTGCGCGTTGTATAATTGATAATCAATCAACGTCTTACCATTCTTCCCTACTTGGATCATCCCTTTGGTCACCGCATTCGCCTGTGCCACTAATTTCGGGTCTAAATCACTATTCTCTTCCGCTAAAGCTTTCTTCATGCGAGAGGCCATACCACCCGCTAAAATCAATAATCTCTTCTTCATATAATTTTCGTTGTTCCTTTATCTACTGTTATAATATAGGCCTTGCCTCCCGCTTTTTCGATGGCTTCAACCACTTTTTCCGGGTTCTTAGGCGCATAAGCAAACATGCATCCGCCACCACCAGAACCGTTTATTTTTCCTCCCAAAGCTCCCGCATCCAAAGCCGCCTGCAACATTCGGTTGATCTTGGGCGTAGAAATTCGTTTATGCTCCCGCAAATTTACTTGATGTTCATTTAATAGAGAACCTAATTTTTCATCTGACCAGGCAATTTTCCCTTCAAACATCGCTTTCGCCTCTAACAACAAATCACGATCACTGATATTCGCCTGCAAAAGCACCCATTCATCGTCTGTCAACAAGTCGCGGTATTTCGAAGGATCTTTTTCTGTGGCTAAATCAAAATCCGGGTATTTCTCCTGGATTTTTTTCATCCCACCTAACATCCCAAACTTCACGTGACTCAAAATACCCAGGGTGTCTTTAGGCTCTTCCGAATCCCCTAAAACGAAAGTACCTAAATCCCTTGCATAGGTTTCAATGTGAATCTCAGGCACACTGCCTAAATAAATTACATTCCCCACAGCCGTCGAATACTGATCCATCATCCCACCAGGCTCTGAAAACTCCAGCACTTCAGCTTCGTAAGTGATTTCGCCTACTTGTTTTTGGGAATAGCCTAAACCGTAGATTTCATTCAAGAAATTCACCCAGGAAACAAGTAAGGCGGAAGAACTAGACGTCCCTGAATTGATGGGAATAGTACCGCTAACGGTTAATTCTAATCCT
>CAILUB010000342.1 GCA_903837305.1 uncultured Cytophagaceae bacterium | reverse complement strand
TATTTAAAGGTGATGCTTCAAGACAAGCTTCCTATAGCCAAACATTTAATGGTATCTTTTTTGATTATTCAAAAAATCTAATCGATGCAAAGGCTTTTCAATCTTTAGTTCAATTAGCCAAAGTGTGTGGTTTAGAAGAAGCCATCAAAGCGCAATTTTCAGGGGATAAGATTAATCAGACAGAGGGTCGTTCCGTTTTACATACCGCCTTAAGAGCTAAATCATCAGCTTCAATCAAAGTAGATGGAGAAGATATTATTCCTAAGATTCAAGCGGTTAAAGCACAGATGAAAGAATTTTCTGAGAAAGTTGTCTCAGGTGCTTGGAAAGGGTTTTCTGGTAAAGAAATTACGGATGTAGTAAACATTGGTATTGGTGGTTCTGACTTAGGTCCCGTCATGGTGACTGAAGCATTAAAACCCTACAAAACACGATTAAACGTACACTTTGTAAGTAATGTGGACGGAACCCACATTGCAGAGACATTAAAGAAAGTTAACCCAGAGACAACATTGTTTTTAATTGCCTCTAAAACATTCACCACGCAAGAGACGATGGCGAATGCCTTCTCTGCCAGGGATTGGTTCTTAGCTGCGGCTAAAGACAATGAGGCCGTTGCTAAGCATTTTGTGGCATTATCTACGAATACAAAGGCTGTGGCTGAATTTGGCATTGATACAGCGAATATGTTTGTGTTTTGGGATTGGGTAGGCGGCCGTTATTCTTTATGGTCTGCGATTGGATTATCCATCTGTTTATCCGTAGGATACACACACTTCGAGGCACTATTAGCGGGTGCTGAAGCCATGGATAGCCATTTTGCATCCGCTTCTTTTGAAAGTAATATTCCTGTGATCTTGGGCTTGTTGGGAATTTGGTATGTGAATTTCTTTAATGCACCTACTCATGCCATTTTGCCTTATGACCAATATATGCACCGTTTTGCAGCCTATTTCCAACAAGGAGATATGGAATCGAATGGTAAGACAATTGATCGTTCTGGAAAGCGTGTTAACTATGCAACTGGTCCAGTAATTTGGGGAGAACCAGGTACAAACGGCCAACACGCCTTCTACCAATTAATTCACCAAGGAACGCAATTAATTCCAGCTGATTTTATCGCTCCAGCGGTGACGCATAATAAAATAGGAAATCACCACACTTTATTAATGTCTAATTTCTTTGCGCAAACAGAGGCGTTAATGAATGGTAAGTCTAAAGAAGTGGTAGTGTCTGAATTACAGAAAGCTGGTTTGAGTGAGGTTGAAATCGAGAAACTAGCACCATTTAAGGTGTTTGAAGGAAATAAGCCCACTAATTCATTCTTGGTGAAACAAATCGATCCAGCTACCTTGGGTTCTTTAATTTCGATGTACGAACACAAGATTTTTGTCCAGGGAGTTATTTGGAACATCTTTAGCTACGACCAATGGGGTGTAGAATTAGGAAAGCAATTAGCTAATTCAATCCTTCCTGAATTAGAGAATGAAGAGAAAATTAATTCCCACGATTCTTCTACGAACGGATTGATCAATCAATTCAAGGCTTGGAGATAATTAGGCTTTCAATAAAGCAGTCATTTCAGGGATGGAGAGCAGATTCTGTTCTCCATTTTTCATATTCTTCACATTCGCTTTTCCCTCTTTCAACTCCGACTCCCCTATTACCGCTACATAAGCGATTTTCTTTTTATCAGCGAACTCGAATGATTTCTTGATTTTGGCAATATCTGGATAAACTTCCGCTGGGATTCCTGCTTTACGTAATTCATTGGCCATACCTAAACTAGCCTTACGTCCCTCTTCATCGAAGTAGGTAAAAAGAATGGCACTAGCACTAGTTGCCATTTCAGGGAAAAGCTTTAATTCTTCCATGACATCCAAAATACGTTCGATACCAAAAGAGATTCCCACGCCTGACATATTAGGCAATCCAAAAGAACTTGTTAAATCATCGTAACGACCTCCGCCCACAATAGATCCAAAAGGAAGGTCAACTGCTTTACCTTCGTAGATCAAACCTGTATAATAGCTTAGGCCACGGGCTAATTTATAATCAAAAACAAGATTCTCGGAAGAAAAACCATTCGTTTCAGATAAAGATAAAACCTCTTTGATTTCTGCCAAACCCTGTAAACCTGTGGCATTCGTATCAAAAAACGCAGATAATTTAGCGATTTTCTCCTCGTTCGATCCTTCGAACAAAACTAGATTCTTAATAGCAAACGTTTTCTCTTCCGAAAATCCATTCTGAATCAATTCCTTCGCTACATTTTCCCAACCAATCTTATCCAGTTTATCTAATGCAACAGCAAATGACACAAAACGCGCACTTTCCCCTAAGCTATCTACGATACCCGCTAAAATTTTACGAGAGTTTATGTATAAGTTTACCCGAAGCTTCAATGAATTGAAAATCGATTGAAATAAGGCGATAAGCTCTGCCTCATTTACCAAGGAATCAGAACCAATAATATCGGCATCGCATTGATAGAACTCGCGGTAGCGACCACGCTGTGGACGATCCGCTCTCCATACTGGTTGGATTTGATAACGTCGGAAAGGAAAAGCTAAGTCATTGCGATTCATGGCTACGAAGCGAGCAAATGGTACCGTCAGATCGTAGCGAAGACCTTTTTCAGAAATTTTAGAAGTTAATGATTTAGAACCAGCCTCGATATCTGAAGTCGAGACCTTGGACAAATAATCACCACTATTTACTATTTTAAATAATAATTGATCACCCTCTTCGCCATACTTGCCAGTTAAGGTAGCCAAGTTTTCAATGGCAGGCGTTTCAATTGTTTGAAAGCCAAATCCTTGAAAATGAGTCTTTATGATGTCAAAAACGTAATTACGTCTTGCCATTTCTGTAGGACCAAAATCCCTTGTACCTCGTGCGTTTGCTGGTTTCTGCATATTTCTAAAAAAACAAATTTAATTAATTATGCTATAATATTTTTGATAATAGTCGATTTTAGCTATTTTTGCAAACCAAATTATCAAAGACATGGCAGTAACAAGACTAAAACGTAAAGACAGAAGAAATAAAGCAGTAGCTAACAACAAGGTTGCAGCTATCAAAATCTTAAAGGCAAGACC
>CAILUB010000341.1 GCA_903837305.1 uncultured Cytophagaceae bacterium | reverse complement strand
TACATCACGTGTAATGATGGATGGATTTGTTGGTGTCTTAGACATCTCTATATAATTTAAGATTGCAAATTTAACGTTAATTTTTAAGAAATACTATTGAGGGCTCGTGGCAATTTTCGAAGTATTCGATTTCTCTTTTTCTTGCATTGCCTTGTATTCCGCTTCTAGTTTGGCGATTCGAATTACTTCACCTTGGCTATCTGAATACCATTTTTCAGCCGTTTTTAAATACGCACTCTGAGGATATTTATCGATAAATTCTAAATAGAATTTAACCACATCTTCATACCGTTCTTTTTGCTTGTATTCAACCGTACTCTTAGCTAATTCATATTGTGAAACCACCTTTAAATAGGCCATCTCCTCATTATAATCTGAATCCGGGAAGTCACGTTGGAAATTTGTAATTTCAATAACAGCTGACTTCAACGAAGCAATGTTGAAAAGCGAAGTTTTGTTATAAAGCTTTGCCTTTTCGTAGGCTTTTTTCTCTAACTTTTTACGCAAATCCTTAATCATAATACTACAATCTTCGCGGTATTTTGAGTCAGGATAATTATTCAGATAACTCTGCAATTCATTAATGGCAGATAAAGTACCTGTTTGATCGAGATTGAATGTAGGAGAATCTTTGTACAAAGAAAAGGCAGCCATGTAGATTGACTCCTCTGCGAATTCAGAGCGGGAGAAAATTTCCGAAAAACGCTTAAAATGGGCATTTGCTACTGTATAATTACCTAATTCAAAGTCACATTTGGCTTGATAAAAAGTGGCCATCTCTTGAGTAGAATCACCTGTTAATAAGGGCAAAACCTCATCAAAAAGGATTCCTGCTTTATCAAACTCCTCTTTTTTGAAATAATCTAGTGCAGCTTTGTATTTTGAAGGAACGCTGGCGTTCTTTCTGAATTTTTCAAACTTTCCACACGCACTTAAACCAATTAAGGCGATTAAAGCAATTAATATTTTATTTTTCAAATTCATAAGCCCGCAAAGATACGTTTATTTTCTGAATTGTAAATGATAGAGTTGTGCATATAAACCGTTCGTTGCCATTAATTCCTCTTGGGTTCCCCGTTCTTTAATTTCTCCTTTATCCAATACTAAAATTTGATCCGAATTTCGGATGGTTGACAATCGATGAGCAATCACCACAGCCGTGCGTCCTTTCATTAGGGTTGAAATCGCCTGCTGAATCAAGACTTCTGTCTCAGAATCCACGGAGGAGGTGGCTTCATCTAGTACAATAATCTTCGGATTATGGACCAAAGCACGCACAAACGAAATCAATTGCCTTTGTCCCACGCTTAAGGTAGCGCCACGCTCCTTAACCTCATAATCATAGCCCCCCGGCAAAGAAAGAATAAAATCGTGGACACCCACCGCTTTCGCAGCTTCCTCCATCTTATCCTTCGTGATGGAGTCGTCCCCTAGATGAATATTGTACGCGATAGAGGAGCTAAATAAGAATACATCTTGCAAAACCACGGCGATATTTTTGCGCAGAGAGCCTATTTCATAAGAGGTCAATGGAACGCCATCGATATTGATTTCACCGCCCTGGCAATCATATAATCGTCCTAATAAACCGATGATGGACGATTTCCCCGCACCAGTCGCTCCCACAATCGCACAAGTTTTTCCAGCTTCCACGGTAAAACTCACGTTTTTAACGACCCATTCTGGCTCTTGGTAAGCGAAAGTGACATCCGAAAATTCAATTTTACCATCGATGTGATCCGCCTGAATGGTGCCGTTATTTTGGATATAATCCGTCGAATCTAAGAGCGTCAATATACGTTCTGTCGACACAATACCCATTTGTAAGGTATTAAAGCGATCAGCCAGCATACGAATAGGTCGGTAAAACAAGTTAATAAACATAATGAACGCGGTCAAGGTCCCCACTCCCATCTCCTCCTTCACAATGTAGGTCGACGCCGCCCATACCACCAATCCAGTTCCGATGGCCGCGATGACGTCAGCCACAGGAAAAAAGACTGAATAGGCCAAAATACCGCGAATATTGGCATCTCGGTGCTCTTCGTTAATGCGGTTGAATTTCGCTAATTCTTGTTTTTCGGCATGGAACATTTGGACAATCAACATGCCAGAAATATGTTCCTGTACAAAGGAATTTAAATTAGCGACAGCCGTCCGAACTTCATTAAACGACTTCTTAATGTATTCCTTAAAAACATAAGTAGAAAAAACCATAAAAGGAACGGTCGCTATGATGATTAAAGTTAATCGCCAATCTGCGTAAAACATGACCCCTAAAATCAAGAATAACTGCAGTAAATCACCAGCGATAGAGGCTAGGCCTTCTGAAAAAACATCATTTAATGTCTCAATGTCCGAAACCGTTCTCGTCACTAAACGCCCAATGGGAGTTGCGTCAAAGAAGGCCAAACGAAGATTAACGATCTTCTCATACAATTGTATACGTATGTCACGAATGACGGTTTGGCCTAAGTAGCCCGCTAAGTAGGAGGTAGAAAATTGTAAACCTGTTTGCAAGAATAAGGCGCCTAACATCCAGCCTAGCATTCGCAGCAAATCAGATTGAAATGTGAGTCCTAAATAATTATCTAAGGTATACCGAATTAAAAGAGGAACGACAGGAGAAATACCTGCCATACAGAGGATCAAAAAAACAAGAAACCAAAAACGAAAACGGTAAGGCAGAATAAAGCCATATAACCGTTTAATAATCTGAAAATCAAATGTCTTACCGGAATTAGCTTCTTTCACTGTTCATTTTATCGATAGTGGTAGAAGCTGCGCAAGTTCCACAGCCTTTGGCACAATTCCCTGCATTGTTTCCCCAAAACTGACTGTAAACCAGGCGAACTAAATAAACGAGTGCCGCTGCAAATACCAGAAAGATGATCCCGTTTTCCATATTAATCAAACCACTTGGACTGCAAAGTTCTTAAAAATTCTGAGAATATAGGGCCTGCTCCAATAATTTCACCCGTAAAAATCACCTCTTGGCCACCTGAAAAATTTGTAACCTTCCCTCCTGCTTCTTCAATAATTATTTTACCAGCTGCAACATCCCAAGGCTTCAAATTAGCCTCAAAAAAGCCTTCAAAGCGACCGCAAGCTGTATAAGCTAAATCAATGGCTGCGGCTCCCATCCGTCTTAAACCATGCGAAGAACGCATTAGTTCCTTCAACAAATCTAAATAACGATCTTGGTAAGTGAAATCATAGTAAGGGAAACCGGTCGCTAGTAAGGATTTAGCCATTGAATTTTCTGGTGACACCTGAATAGGCTTACCATTCAAATGCGCCCCGTGTCCCTTCACCGCGGTAAATAATTCATCGCGATTAGGCTCATAAATCAAACCTAGAATAGGCTGTTTATTCAATATTAACCCTACTGAAACAGCGAATACCGGCAGCTTATGCAAGAAATTAGTAGTACCGTCTAAGGGATCAATCACCCAATAGTAACCCTCCCCTACTTCTGAATAATTCGATGAAGTTTCCTCCGCAATAAATCTGGCCTCAGGGAAAATGGCTGATAGTCCTTGCTTTAATTTCGCTTCCGCCTGTTGATCCACAAAGGAAACTAAATCATTTGTCCCTTTATATATAATGTCTGAACTCGTAAACTCAGATGATTGCTGCAGAATCCATTGGCCGGTCTCTCGAACCAGCTGCGAAGACTCCTGCAATACATCCGTCAGCGATTTCATTATTTTTTTGCAACTGCTTTCACCGCTGGCGCTACGGGTCCTTTCAACCAATCCGCGATAATCTGCTGTGTTTCTTTCAAATACGCATCTTTCGCGTGCTTATCTTTTTCTTTCGACTCCACGATTTTACCATCCGAATCGGTAGCCACTGCTCCTGCCATCGCTTCCATCACGGCTGAAGTCTCATCTGGCTTTTTCTTTTGGTCATCTAATTCCTTCTTGCGCTTATCAAATTGCAAGGCAATCGAATTCGTTTCCTTTAATTTCTTCCAACGTACAAGATCTTCTTTCAATTTTAACAATTCAGGCTTTGTTTTTAAACGATTTTGGAAAGCCACTTGCAAGGTCTTAACCGTCGCAGGATTCACTTTTCCTGTCTTCGTAAACGTCGTCGAACGAATCATATCCCAAGGCAAAGCACTCGGTTGTGAACTTTCACCAAACTCCTCCGCAGAGAAAGCAGAGGGTAACGCGAAATCTGGACTTACCCCTTTGTGCTGAGTTGAGCTTCCTGTCACACGGTAGAATTTCTCTAAAGTAATCTTTAAAACGCCTGGATTTTCTTTTTCAGAACGAACAAAACGGCTTAAATCTAAGACACTCTGAACCGTTCCTTTACCGTACGTTTGTTCTCCTACAATAATGCCACGCTGGTAATCTTGAATGGCTCCTGCAAAAATCTCTGATGCGGATGCAGAGAAACGATTAATTAAAACCGCCATTGGGCCATCATAAACTAATTCCGGATTCTCATCGTTTTCTTGCGTGATTTGACCTGTTGATTCTTTGCGTTGAACCACAGGACCTGAACCAATAAACAAGCCTGTCAAATCAACCGCTTCGATTAAAGATCCACCACCATTGTTTCTTAAATCAATCAATAAAGCATCTATGCCCTCTTTTTTGAATTCTAACAAGAACTTACGCACGTCTGCCGATGTCGATTTAAATCCAGCTTCATTATTCCGTGCCCCTTCAAAATCCCGGTAGAACATAGGGATGGTGATTAATCCAATTTTTACCGTTTTGTCTCCTTGTTTTTGGAACAAAATCTCTTTCTTAGCCGTTTGCTCTTCTAATTTAATCTTCTCGCGCACAATGCGTACCTCCGTGGTAGGAGAACCTGTTACACCAGAAGCGGGCAAAATCTTTAAACGGACAACTGTACCTTTAGGACCACGAATTAACTTCACAGCGTCATCTGTAAACCAACCGATGATATCGACAAACTTTCCATCCTCTCCTTGAGCTACACCTACGATTCGGTCCTTTGGATTAACTTGCTTACTTCGATAAGCTGGGCCGCCAGGTACCAAATCAACGATACCTACATAATCACCATCTAAACGAAGTGTTGCCCCAATTCCTTCAAAACTTTGGGCCATATCCTTATTAAATTCCTCCGCTGCCTTCGGAATCATATACGTCGTATGTGGATCGATACTTTCTGTGTAGGCATTCATGAAAACCTGGAATACATCCTCAGACTTTGTCTTAGCAATGTATTTCTCCGTACGTTTGTAGCGCTCTTTTAATTCACGCACAGACGTTGTATCCGCTTTCCCTCCAATTTTCCAGTCTAATAATTGACGTTTTAAATCTTTACGCCAAAAATCATTTAACTCTGCCTCCGACTTCGCCCAGGTAGCTTTCTCCCGGTTAGGCTGATACGTTTCATCGACTGTAAAGTCAATAGGCTTATCTAATTGCGCATGAATAAAGGCATAACGCTCTTTCATCCGCTTTTGATACCTATTGTAAATCTGAAAGGCCGATGTTAGATCACCTAAATTCAGCGCTTCATCTATGGTGAAACGATACTTTTCTATTTCCTTCATGTCCTCTTCTAAAAAGAACACCTTATTAGGGTCTAATTGCTTGATATACGAGTCAAAAATCTTAGAAGACAAAGAATCATTCACCGGAACCTTGCGGTAATGGTAATTGCTTAAAATCTCAAAGACTTTGCTTTCTACTTTGCGTTGCAGAGCAGATGGTTGTAAATCACCCTCTTGGTAACTCATCTGAGTTTGCAGGTTAGAACCATGCATATACCAAACTACCAATAAGGAAAGCGGAATGAAAATAGGAAGTATCTTCTTCATAGGTTTACTTTTCGATCTCTAATAACTCCACTTCAAAAATTAAAGCAGAATAAGGCTTGATTGCTTGTCCCCCTCCACGTACACCATATGCTAAATTTTGAGGAACAAATAACTTGAATTTAGAACCAACGGGCATTAATTGCAAGGCTTCAACCCAGCCTTGAATGACGCCACTCACCGGGAAAGTGATAGGCTCACCACGCTGTACGGATGAATCAAATATTTCTCCATTGATCAATGTCCCGTGGTAATGTGTTTTCACCTTATCCGTTAAGACCGGCTTAGGACCCGTTCCCAATTTGATAATTTTGTATTGTAAACCTGATTCGGTCACGATGATGGAATCTTTCTTTTTATTTTCAGCTAAAAACTTCTCTCCAGCCTCTTTATTAGGCAAAAACTGCTTAGACTGCTCTAAAGCTTGAGCCTCTTGACTCTTCATCATGTAAGATTGAACAATGTTTTGACACTCTTGCTCCGTCATTTTCAAAGTTGCCCCTTGAGTTGCCGCTTCGAAGCCTTTTGCAACCATCGCGGGGTTTAAAGTCACTTTTTGAGACTTAAAGTTTTGTGCAACTAACACGCCCACTGCATAGGAAACAGAATCCACTTGATTAGCGAATTCCTTAATTGGAACTCTCGTCACTGAAACAGTTAACTTAGGTTTTGTGGTAGGTTTAGGTTTAGTCTTTGTTTGTGCCAAAGCTGATATAGACACAAGGCAAGTTAGGATGGCTATAATTTTAAATTTCATAAGATGTTTTATTTTTTCTAATCAAAGATTCGAAGTTAAGCAAAATTGCCTTTTTTTCAAGAATTTTAACCGCATTTAACAAGCGTCAATTACCACCCCATTCTCGATTCTTCAAAAAGTCTTATGATTATCGACTTTTTTTTTGTTAAATCATGGGATTATTCAAATTTCATAGCTAATTTTGCACCCGAAATTTGATTCAAAATAAATTAGTAAAAATCAATAAACCCTCCAGTTTATATGGCATCAGTAAGACCAGACGAAGTTTCAGCAATTTTAAGGGAACAATTATCCCAAGCTAAAACTGTCGCAGAATTAGAAGAAGTAGGTACCGTAC
>CAILUB010000340.1 GCA_903837305.1 uncultured Cytophagaceae bacterium | reverse complement strand
CGGATGTCCGTCAGTAGCCGCTTGTAATCCAGCCTGTACTTCCGCTAAAGGAATGTATTTTGAAATGATTTTATGCGGTTGAATTTTTCCGTCTTCGATGAGCTGAATCACGGACTTGAAATCTTCTGGATGATCGTAAATTAAAGATCCTTGGATCGAAATGCCACGGCGAACTAAATCTAATGGGGTAAAACTAGCTGGTTTTTCGGATAAGCCTAAGAGAATCACATTGGCACCGCGCGGAGCATCAGCAATAAGCTGTGTAGTAGCAGCCGCTGAACCCGTACATTCGAAAATCACACGAATGTCTTCGGATTTCCAATCACCTTTTAGTGCCCCGAATTCATACGCTTTCTCCTGCAAAACAGGATTCAAATCAGTCGCATAAACTTTCAAGCCTTGTTCCACCGCGAGATGCGTAATTAACATTCCGATGGCTCCGAGGCCTAGGACGTAGATGGCATCGCATTTGGTTAGTGATGCCTTTTTTAAAGCGTTGTAAGCAACAGCCGTGGGTTCGATGGTAACGGCATCTTGCGCAGCGATGGAGTCTGGAAGCTTGTGCGCAAAATCTGCCGGAATCAATACATATTCCGCGAAACAACCGGGGGCGTTTAGACCGATGGTGCGTTTATTCGGGCAAACCGTGGCCTGACCGCGTGCGCAATAGGTACAATTTCCGCACGGTGCATTAGGATCTACGATTACTCTTTCACCTAGTTCGCGATTCACTCCATCACCTAGCGCGTCGATATAGCCCCAGCCCTCATGACCGATGATGGTGGGTTCAGGCAGCGGACGATGGCCACCAAAATAATGTACATCCGATCCGCAAATACCCACTTCCTGCAAGCGAATCCGCAGCTGGCCTGGACCGGGGTTTGGGATAGGATGATCGCCTAGTTCGATATGCAAAGGTTTTACGAGTACAGCCGCTTTCATTACATTATCTGATTGAATTCAATAATCTCCCCGTTCGGACCTTTAACATTGAAGAAGCGCGTACCATTTTTCCAAAAAGCCAAAAACGTAGGCTCCTTCTCTATAATATCAAATCCAGCGTGCTTCAACGCTTCGAACGCGTAATCGACATCTTTAACGTCGATCGCGAAATGGTCGATGTGACCAACTTTGCGCTGTTTGATTTCGGCTAATTGCTTTTCTGGCATTTGGTACAACTCCACAATCACCTCGTTGTTCTTCATCATCACACAGGTCCCATAACCACCGTCAAATTCAAAGGGGGATTCCATCACATTCTCGAAACCAAGGCGTTCGTAAAAGGGAATGGAGATTTCCATGTTATGCACGGGGATTCCGATGTGTTGGATTTTATGGATAAAGTCGATTTTCATAGCTTTTTGGATTTACTGCAATTTAAAACATTTTGAAAACTTAACACTGTTAATTAAATTTACGGTGTAATTTTGCAAACATGGGAATAGTCGCGAGAAAAGAGAAACAAAAACTGGAGATTCGGTCCATGATATTGGAGGAATCGATGAAGTTATTCGTAGAGGAGGGCTTCAGTAAAGTGTCCGTTCGGAAGATTGCTGAACGCATACAATATAGCCCCACGACGCTCTACCTCTATTTTAAGGATAAAAACGAGATCCTGTTTTATTGCTGCGAATCGGGATTCAAGAAGATGCTCGAGCAAAATAT
>CAILUB010000339.1 GCA_903837305.1 uncultured Cytophagaceae bacterium | reverse complement strand
TTAGCTAACATCGACAAATCGACCCTGAAAGCGGTCGGCCAAACACTTTTACAGGTTCTATACCGCGAATAATCCATGGAAGAAACAAACTTACAACATGTTCATTTAAATGACCTTCACGTATCGCTAGGCGCTAAAATGGTGCCCTTTGCTGGCTTTAACATGCCCGTATTGTACACGAACCTGATCGAAGAGCACCTAGCTGTGCGCAATTCGGTGGGTGTTTTCGACGTGAGTCACATGGGCGAATTCTTCCTGAAAGGGGATCGCGTTTTGGACTTTATCCAATATGTGACCTCGAACGACGCATCTAAATTAGTGGACGGAAAAGTGCAGTATAGTTGTTTGCCAAACAACGAGGGCGGTATCGTCGATGACTTATTAGTCTACCGTGTGAACGCGACAGAATACATCTTGGTCGTGAACGCTTCGAACATCGAGAAAGACTGGAACTGGATCTCCTCACACAATACCTTCGGGGTGGAGATGGTGAATCGCAGCGACGAATATAGTTTGTTAGCGGTGCAGGGGCCGAAGGCGATTTTGGCACTACAAAAATTAACGTCTGTTACCTTAGCAGATATGCCCTATTATAGCTTCAAAATAGGCGAAATGGCCGGTTTCTCTGACATCATCATCTCGAACACGGGTTATACGGGTGCGGGCGGATTCGAGATTTATGTAAAGAACGAAAATGCCTTAGCGATGTGGAACGCGATCTTCGAGGCAGGTGCAGAATTCGGAATTCTACCGGTAGGACTAGGTGCGCGCGACACGCTTCGTACCGAAAAAGGCTATTGCTTGTACGGACACGACATCGATGATACGACGTCGCCGATCGAGGCTGGTTTAGGCTGGATCACGTCATTCAACAAAGATTTCATTATGAAAGACCACCACGCCGCGATTAAGGCAAATGGTCCTTTGAAAAAATTAGTCGGCTTCGAAATGATCGACCGCGGCATTCCTCGCCAACATTATCCGATTTTAAACGCGGCAGGCGAGACGATCGGTGAAGTAACTTCAGGAACTCAATCTCCATCTCTCTCAAAAGGAATCGGGATGGGTTATGTGAGCACGAAACACACGGGAACGGAGATCTTTATCTCGATCCGTGACAAAGCCATCAAAGCCGAAATCGTAAAATTACCGTTCTTATAAAATGAAGAAAATCGACGTCTGTTTATCGCCGGACTTGATCCATTTATATGATTTATCCTCCGTAGCGGTGGTTGTAGTGGATATTTTCCGGGCAACTTCTTGCATGGTGACTGCTTTTGCGAGTGGAGCATCGGAGATTGTTCCCGTAGAAGAAGTGGAACTTTGCCAGCAATATGGCGCTAAAGGTTATTTGACGGCGGCAGAACGCAATGGGATTACCCCAGCGGGATTCGATTTCGATAATTCTCCTTTCTCCTATCAGGTAGAGAAGGTAAAAGGGGCCAAAATTTGCGTCACCACCACAAACGGTACCGTCGCTATTCGTCGATCGAGCAGCGCGCCTGCTGTTTATGTAGGTGCATTTTTGAATATCTCCCGCGTGGCGGACGCTTTGAAAGCCTGGAACGGGAACGCCTTAGTCGTTTGCGCTGGCTGGAAAGGGAAGCCGAATTTAGAAGACACCTTGTTCGCAGGTGCCTTGATTGATGCGCTTTCTGGTGAATATGAAGTGGCAGATGATGCGGCTTTGATGGCATGGAAACAATATAACCTAGCCTCGAATGATCTATTAACGGCGGTGAAGAACTCTTCCCACGTGAACCGTTTATTAGGTTTAGGGATTGAAAAAGATATCGCGTTTTGCCTTGAATTTGACCGCTATTCGGTCCTTCCTAAACTCGAGGGAGATGCCCTAAGATTAGTATGATTTTATACAGCACCGAACATAAAAGCCCTAATGTAAGCCTAGAAGAGGCTGTTTTCCGTGGCCTCCCACCGGACAATGGCTTGTACATGCCTACTTCCATCCAACCTTTGCCGGCTTCGTTTTTCGAAACGATTCAGGACCGCAGCTTGCCAGAAATTGCGATGGCAGTGTGTGAAAATTTACTTGGGGACAGCTTGAGTTCGGCAGATATTAAGAAAATAATCGATCAGTCGATGACCTTCGAGGCGCCCATTGTTTCTTTAGAACCGGGTGTCGAGGTATTGGAATTATTTCACGGGCCTTCGATGGCGTTTAAGGATTTTGGTGCGCGCTTTATGGCGGCGATCATGTCCCATTATTTATTGCAATCGAAACGTGAAATCCGCATTTTAGTCGCGACCTCTGGAGACACGGGCGGTGCGGTGGCGCAGGGTTTTTACAATACCCCAGGCATCAGCGTGACGATTTTATATCCGACCGGCAAGGTATCCGATATTCAGGAAAAACAATTGACAACCTTGGGTGGAAATGTGACTGCCTTAGAAATAGACGGCACGTTTGATGATTGCCAAAGACTGGTCAAACAAGCTTTCCTTGACGAGGAACTTCGCGCTGCTTTTGATTTAGCCTCTGCGAATTCCATCAACATTGCCCGCTTAATTCCGCAGTCCTTCTACTACTTCGCGGCCTACGCGCAAGCGAAAAAGAAAGGATTGAATGCCCCGGTGGTATTCAGTGTACCTTCGGGGAATTTTGGCAATCTAAGCGCCGGATTAATGGCCTACAGAATGGGGCTTCCGGTAAAAGCTTTCATTGCATCGTGTAACGAGAACCACCCGGTGGCAGATTACCTGCGCACCGGCGAATACAATCCTGTGGCTTCAGTCGAAACCTTATCCAACGCAATGGATGTGGGTAGCCCATCGAACTTCATCCGTATGCGCTTATTAGCAGGCGACGAATGGTCTACGGTGCGCGAAATTATTAAAGGCTATTATACGAACGATCAAAAAACGCAGGAAATCATGGCTGACGTGTTCGCACGCACCGGTTATGTCATGTGTCCACACACGGCAGTTGCCTATGATGGTTTGCAACAATATGCTGCTGAATATCCGGGTGAAATAACTGGAATTCTGTTGTCTACGGCCCATTACGCGAAGTTCTTACCTACGGTGGAGGGAACGTTAGGGGTTTCAGTTCCTGTTCCTGCGCGCTTAGCGGAGCTTTTGGATAAAACAAAAAAGTCCATCCCCATGGGGACGGACTTCGCTGATTTCAAGGCGTATTTATTACAATAAAGCCTTGAATTTATCTCTTTCTTGGTAAGCGATAATCGCGGAAAGTACCGTTAAAGCCACACCCACACTTGGTGCATGCGCTAAACACAATTCAAATAACAAGATATTTACCGTGATAGGGGCTAAAATCGTTAATCCTAAAGCGCGTTTACCCGGAACTAAAATTAAAACCCCACCGATTACTTCTAATACTTTCACCACCGTCATCATGCCAGAGGACATCATGATTCCCATGTAAACACCAGGATCTCCGGGTATAGGTGGTTGCGCTACGAAGTTAAAGAAGAAGTTCAATCCTCCGAACAAGAATAAGGCTCCCACGAGAACTGAAGGCATTAAATCGAGTACTTTTTTCATATGTTAGTTTTTTGGTTATGCTTAAAATTAAAATAATTAATTAAACGACGCAAAATCTAAGGCCCGTAATTGAATCGTCCGATTTCCCAAGTATTCGTTTACTTCCAGGTGATAAACTAGTTTAATGGGCAAACGCTGCTCATAAGCCGCACATAATCCGTCATAGAAATCAGCCTTCATCCCAAAACCAACTACCTCTAACCCTCGCTCATCTGGCGTAGATCCCACATAAATTTTTAGGTGCTCTTCCTTCATCACAAAAGGACTCTTTGTTACGAAAACAGGCCCTGAAACAAAGTTAGGGAGCATATTTCCTGGGCCGTATGGAGATAGACGAACTAAGAGTTTATCGTAAAACGACAGACTCAAAGCCTCTAAAGGAATCTGCAAATCAACAGGCAAATCCGCCTTAAGCGAGATATTCGCTAAACCCTCTTGCGCAATGCGTTCAAATTTTTCAATAAAGGCCTGCAAATTAGATGGTTTCAAATGCAAACCGGCCGCATGCGTATGTCCCCCAAACTGTTCTAATAAATCAGCACATTCCTCTAAAGCGTGGTGCACATCAAATCCTCTAACAGAGCGAGCTGAACCCACTAGTTGACCATGTGATTCCGTTAAAATAATCGTAGGCCTAAAATACTGTTCTTGAATCTTACTCGCTACAATACCCACCACGCCTTTATGCCAAGCCGGATTGAATAAAACCGTGCTCCGCGCAGAAAGCAGAAAATCATTCCCTTCAAACATCGCCAAAGCCTGCGCCACAATCTCCTTCTCCACCACCCGGCGATCCAGATTCTGTTGAATCACAGCCTCTGCCAGCGCCTCCGCCTCTTGATCATCAGCCGCTAACATCAATTTCACCGCTCCGTGAGCGTGGTCCATTCTACCCGCCGCATTGATGATGGGTGAAATAGAAAAGACGATATCGGAGATTTGAATAGGCGCTTTCTTCTTAGCCTTCTTTAATAAATAGCCTAATCCTGGAGATGGATTTGAGCCTAATTTAGCGAGGCCGAAAAAAGCCAACACCCGATTCTCCCCGTTCATCGGAACAATGTCTGCTGCGATACTGCAGGCTAGCAGATCTACTGATTCCCACAAAGGATCGAGCTCTAGCTCATTCGCGATCGCGAAGGCCATCATCAGTTTGAAGCCGACGCCGGCACCTGTTAATTCTTTAAAGGGATAAGGGCAATCCTTTCTTTTAGGATCTAAGACTGCGACCGCATCGGGGATGGTGGCTTCCGGTAAATGGTGGTCGCAAATGATAAAATCGATTCCGTTTTCATTGCACCAGGCCACTCGTTCGTGGGCTTTGATACCGCAGTCAAGAGAGATGATCAGCGTGTAATCATTGTCTTTAGCATACTGAATACCCGCCTGCGAAATACCATACCCTTCCGCATAGCGGTCTGGAATATAGTAGTCGCAATCCGCTCCTAAAATCCCTGCTAGATAACTATAAACAAGTGTTACTGCAGTGGTTCCATCCACGTCATAATCCCCATAAATTAGGATTTTCTCGCCGGATTCGAGTGCTAAGCTGAGGCGCTCTACTGCTTTGTCCATGTCCTTCATCAGGAATGGGTCGTGCAGTTGATTGACCTCTGGAACCATAAAATCCTTCACTTGTTCGAAAGTCTTGATCCCGCGAGATACTATTAAAGACAAAAAATACGGATTCTTTAAGCCCAAAGCCTCCCCTAATGCCTCCACCTCCGCGGCCGGTGGTGCGGGCACGTATTTCCAATTCTTTTTAGGCTCCATGTTATAAGATTTCAATTTCTACGCGGCGGTTGATTTGGCGGCCTTCTTCTGTCGCATTATCTGCCTTAGGTTTAGACTTGCCATAGCCTTTTGTCCGAATGCGAGCTGTATCAATTCCACCCTTCAATAAATTTTCCTTCACGGCATTCGCCCGCTCTAAGGAAAGTTTATTATTGATTTCATCCGACCCCGTATTATCCGTATGACCACTAATCTCAATAACCAAGGCCATATTGTCCTTCATTACTTGCAAAATTCGCTTTAATTCCGGTTCAGATTCAGGTTTTAATGTCGCCTTTCCTAAGTCAAAAAATAAATTATTTACGGTAGCCGTGTTTCCTTTTACTAACGGAACCATTGATAGGTCTCGGTCGTCTAGTTCAATATAACGGCCACGAACCGTACTCAAATCCAAATTAATGGAGGTAGGAATTAAACCCTTGGCATTAGCCGTAATCCCATAGTTCTTACCGTAAGGGAGCACCAATTTATATTTTCCTGTGTTTGGATCCGGCTTAGCCTGACCTAAGGTTTTTCCTGTCGATAAATCCTCGTACGTGATAGAAGCATCATCTGGCACTTTACCCGTCTTCTGATTTAATACCGTACCTGAAAGCAGAACCACTGGATCCGACTCCTGTGAAGTAACAGAGCGGGTGGATGAAGGCCCAAAACGACTCTCCCCAATGGCCGCATCCACAGGTGGTGCATTACCCACTTTTCCCCCGGAGTCCTTGCCTGTGGACTGTTTTCCTCCGGACTCAGTCCCTGCGGACTCTTTCCCTGCGGACTCCGGACTCTCTACGGCTAACCGAAAAATATCCTTCTTCCCTAG
>CAILUB010000338.1 GCA_903837305.1 uncultured Cytophagaceae bacterium | reverse complement strand
TTAATCAAACGATTCCATTTAGAGACTACTTCATTAGATAAGAAATTCTTATTTATTTCAGATCACAAGGCAAGTAAACTAATTGCTGTTACGGATAATTACTCGCCAAACGTTCAGATTAAGCACAAACCAGATGGAAAGACGAATGAATTAGAAATCATTCCAATTGATGAGTTAGCTGAAGTAAGAGGGTGGAAGGCTTTAGGTAGCAAGTTGAATTATCCTAAGCTAGTCGAAGTGGTATTCTTAGATACAGAAGAGGGAGCACCGGTAACCGAAAAGAACCCCGATGCTCCTGAACCCGTAGAGATAGAGAAATCGGAGGAAGTAGAAGAGGTAGCAGAAACCGTTTCAGTGGCCACAGAATCACCAACAGAAGTAATTTCAGATGAACCTGAATTTATTGTCAATTTTCCAGAAGAGACAAAAGTAGAAGAGAAGCCACCTGTGGAAGAAAAGAAAGAAGATGATATACCTTTTGAAATCAAAAACCCGCCTAAAGGGGAACAATTAGGCTTATTTTAATGGAGCAAAAGCTGAATAATCCGAAAACATTGAATGCCTGGGCCTTTTATGACTGGGCAAATTCAGTACATTCTTTGACGATTACCTCAGCCATTTTTCCTATTTATTTTCCTTCTGCAGCGATTACATTAGGTAGTGTAACTCCTGGTATGATTTCCATTTTAGGTTTCGAGCTAAGCAATACGGTTGTTTTCTCCTATACTATTTCTGTTGCCTTCTTAGCTTTAACTATTTTAATGCCCTTCTTATCCGGAATAGCGGATTATACAGGTGCGAAGAAAAGCTTTATGCGTTTCTTTTGCTATCTAGGCTCTTTTAGTTGCATAGCCTTATTCTTTTTTAGCAAGGGTCATTACTACGTTGGAACGCTCGGATTCCTATTTTCCATCATTGGTTGGGGTGGAAGTATGGTATTCTACAATAGTTTCCTTCCAGAAATTGCCACCCCTGATCGTTTTGATCGCCTAAGTGCAAAAGGATTTACACTAGGTTATATTGGCTCCGTTTTATTGTTAGTCCAAAATCTGACTATGCTTTTAAAACCAGAATGGTATGGTGGAATAGGGGGAGAAATGGCCGCACGCGTTTCTTTTTTAACCGTAGGATTATGGTGGTTATTATTTGCCCAAATTCCATTGCACTATCTTCCCGATTCAAAAGCAAAAGAAAAAGACCAAAACCAATGGTGGCTAGGTGGGTTCAAAGAATTAAGTAAGGTATTTAAGGAAGTTTCGGCGAACGTTGAAATCAAGAATTTTCTCTTGAGTTTTTTCTTATTTAATATGGGTGCCCAAACGGTGATGTACTTGGGAGCTTTATTTGGAAGTCAAGAATTACATTTACCTGAAGATGCCTTGATTATTACCATTCTATTGATTCAATTAGTAGCCATTCCAGGAGCCTATTTCTGTGCTCGATTATCAGGTTGGGTTGGTAACATAAAAGCACTAGGGTTAATCGTCTTTGTTTGGATATTTGTATGTGCCTATGCTTATACAGTAACCTCACAATTCAATTTCTATTTATTGGCCACCGCTATCGGATTCGTGATGGGGGGCATTCAATCGAATAGCCGCGCTACTTACGCTAAATTATGTCCAAAAGGGGAGAAGGATACCGCCTCCTATTTCAGTTTCTATGACGTTTGCGACCGAATGTCAACGGTGATAGGCACGTTTATGTTTGGCCTTATCATTCAGTTAACAGGTAATATGCGGATCAGTATATTGGTTCTGACCTTTGTTTTTGGGGCTAGTTTATTATTCCTTAGACCTCTATTAAGTAGCGCCAAGGCAAAAGCTATATGGGGATAATGTTACGTTCCTGCGCCTGTTTCCATGAATCAGGTATGTGAGCCAAAATTTCCAATTCTAACGCTTTTACTATGGCCTTTCTTGAATAAGAGGGAGCATGAACTAAAGCCACTTCTCGAACCGGTTTAGGTTCAGGCAAAGTGTAAACCTTTTCCTTTAGTTTAGGATCGAGGTAATCTACAAACATTTGAGGAATAATAGTTTGGCCAAAACCTTGGTCTGCTAACCGCACTATCGTTTCCATACTTCCCGTTTGATAGGTCATCTTAGTGCCCACTAATGGGCCTGATGGCAAATTACAGATGGAGTTAACCTGACTACTCAAACAATGACCTTCTTCTAATAGCCACAATTTGGAAGGATCTAATGACGATTTTAACTTCGAACCATCCTCTTCCCACACATTAGAGTATAGGAACAATTCTTCATAATAGAGCGGGATCTCTACCAACGAATCGTTTAATGGAGTAACTAATATCCCGATATCAATTTTTCCTTCTTGAATCCCCTTCTTGATATTAGCCGTAGTCGTTTCTGCAATGCGAATAGTCAATTCAGGGTATTTTAACTGAAAATCCGCAAGGAACTTGGGCATTAAATAGGGAGCAATCGTAGGAATCACACCGATGGAAACAGAGCCATTAACTTGATTCGACCAACCTTTGGAAAGAGAAAGAATCGAATTACTCTCATTTAGGATCGCACGGGCTTTTGCGATAACCTCTCTTGCTTCTAGGGTAGGAACGAGAGGCTTTGCCTTACGATTAAAGAGCGTAAGATTTAATTCATCCTCTAACTTTTGCACCTGCATACTTAGACTGGGCTGAGTAACACAACAATAATCCGCTGCTTTGGAAAAACTTTGCAAATCAGCTAAGGCGACAATGTACTCTAATTGCGTTATGGTCATATATAATTAAAAACTATACAAATATAGAAAATATAGATTTGACTAATAACACTTTAAACAAGATCTTTGCATCACAATTTAACAAGCACAATAAAACAACCAATACAAATGGCAAATCACATGTTAGGATTAGGAAGTCAATTCCCAACTTTTTCAAAAACAGCAGTCGTTTCTTTAGAACAAGGAAAAGAATTCGCAACAATCACTTCAGAAGATCACAAGAAAGACGGTAAATGGTTAGTCATGTTCTGGTGGCCAAAAGATTTCACTTTTGTATGCCCTACAGAAATCGCTGAATTCAACCGCCGTGCAGGAGATTTCGCAGATCGCGATGCTTCTTTAATCGGAGCTTCTACTGATTCTGAATTCGTTCACGCTGCTTGGAGAAGAGATCACGACGATTTACGTGGTTTAAAGTTCCCTATGTTAGCTGATACTTCTAAGAGCTTAGCAGAGGAATTAGGCATCCTAACTGAAGGTGAAAAAGTAGCATACCGTGTTACTTACATCGCTGACCAAGAAGGAATCGTACGTTGGGTATCTGCTAACGACCTTTCAGTAGGACGTAATGTAGACGAAGTATTACGTGTATTAGATGCGTTACAAACAGACGAGCTTTGCCCATGTAACTGGAAAGCTGGAGACGCTACATTATAATCATCCCCTTAGCCCCAGGTATGCCTGGGGCTATTAAAATCAACAACCATGAGTGAGACTAAAGACAACTTATTGGCGGAGATCAATATCCCTGCCACAGAATCGTTTGCTCTTTTAGATACATTAGATGCTGCAGATCACCGCTACATTAAAGATCTTAAAATCAATGTTTCGAATGCCTTACGCGCTCAAACGTTGACAGAAAAAGAAGCTATTCTATTAGCCTTAGCGGTTTCTGTGAATCAAAAGCACACGAGAACGATTAATTCCCTAACAGAACTAGCGCTTAGCAAAGGAGCAACGGATGCAGAGATTACAGAAATGCATGCCTTAGTATCCTTATTGAATGCTAACAATATTTTCTACCGATTTAAACACATGGTAGATAAGGAGTATTACAATACGGCACCAGCAGGTATTCGTATGTCGATTATGATGAACCCAGTATTAGGCAAAGAGTTCTTTGAATTAGCTAGCTTAACGGTTTCAGCGATTAATGGTTGTGAAATGTGTGTGACTTCTCATGAGCAATCGGTGAAGAATCACGGAGCTACAGAAGCGCGTATTCTAGATGCAATCCGTCTAACGGCGATCATTAAAAGTTTGATCGTTTTATTATAATAAGTACGTTTTAGGTTGAGTAAAATAGGGGGGAGAAATCCCCTCTTTTTTTATTCTGCAGGAATTAGTGTGAATTCAACTCGGCGATTGATTCGTCTTGTATCTTCAAGTAAATTGTTTGCAATTGGTTTTGCGCCTCCCCATCCTTTGGTTTTTATTCGAAAAGAATCAATTCCTTTAGACGTTAAGTAAGCTTTTACATTTTCTACACGTTCAATAGATAATTTGAGGTTATCATTCCAATCGCCTTGATTATCTGTATGGCCCTCTAATAAAATCAAATAGGAGGTGTTTTCAAGAAGAATTTGCACCACCTTTTCTAATTCAGATTCAAAACCTTGTTTTAACTCTGATTTACCTTGATCAAAACTAATATTTGCCAAAGAATAAGACTTATTAGGCTCAACCGTTTGCATCATAAAATTCTGATTCAATGAACTAAAACTCTTCAACGAACTGAAATCAAAATTTTCGAATTTATTAAAGAAACCGGGCTTCTTTACTTGAACAGAAAAAGGTTTTTTGGCTGGCCACATAAAACTATAATCGCCTACATAAGGATCATAATCAATCGATAAAGTATCTAAAGGATTAAGTTTTGATTTAATCAATATTCGAGCAGGCATTTGCTCTTTTGTTTTCTGATTAATGACCTGACCATTCATCTGAATAAGGGTCAGAGGCTTAGCTTTTTCAGGAATTTTAATTCGAAAAATATCTTCAGCACCTAAAGAGTTTTCTGTAGAACTAAAATAGGCGTAATCACCTTTAGCAGAGACGGAAAAATAACCGTCCCATTGAGGTGTATTAACGATTGGGCCTAGGTTTTCAGGGGTTGTCCAATTTTGCCAAGTATCATCGAGTCGTCGTGTTAAAAAAATATCATTATTACCAAAACCTACATGGCCACTGGAAGAGAAATACATAGTAACACCATCAGGAGCAATAAAAGGAGTAGATTCTGCCTCACCTGTATTGACAGAAAAACCGATATTCTTTGGTTCAGACCAGGTATCATCCGTATTTAAAAATGAAACATAAATATCTTTGCCACCGAAAGAATCCTTTGTTTCTGTGGTCATTAATAACACCTTTCCATTGGGTGCAAGCGTATATTCTGAAAACTCAGACTTATTTTTGAAATTGACTATTTTCAAGGCCTTTGGAAAACTCCACTCACCTGTTCTTAATAAATAAGAAAAAGAAACTCCCTTCTCCATGGTTCCATCTTTACCATAGACATTATTTAATAATAAAGTCTTACCATTGGGAGTAATTCCACAAACTGCGTTATTCTCATCATTATTAATAGG
>CAILUB010000337.1 GCA_903837305.1 uncultured Cytophagaceae bacterium | reverse complement strand
CCCAAAACTTCGGCAGCTCCCGTCGCAACAATTTGCAATTTTCCATTTGGGAGGATTTTGAACAGGCTTTAGCTTCCCACTTCGGGGTAGAATCAGCTGCCTTATGTTCTTCCGGTCTAGCTGCCGCCCAAATCGCCATTCAATTCACACAACAAAAAGGATTAAACTTAAACCTGGCTCCTCAGGCACATCCAGCGCTGTGGCGCCATCCGCATAAACCTTTTACCGGAAGCTATTCCGAATGGATTTCTAACCATAATAAAGGCCAAATCCTGGTCACAGATGGTATCGGGACTCCTTGGATTAATACCTTTGATTTCTCGTTTGCGCCCAAAATGGACCCAAGTAATTACTTAATCGTTGACGAATCTCATCGAGTGGGTATTCAAGAAATTGACCTTCCATGTGCTGGTCATTTACTTCAAACGGCCTCCCTTTCTAAAGCATTTGGCTTGCCTGCAGGGGTCATTTTAGGGACTAAAAAAAATATCGAAGAAATAAAGAAAGACTCCTTTTGGGTCGGTTCATCCCCACCTAATCCAGCCTTTTGTCATGCAGGATTCAAATCGATGGAAGCCTATAAAGAGCAAGGTCAACAGAGCAAAGCTTTGGCGGATCGCTTCGCAACAAACCTACAGGGTTTTGAAGTGCCAGTTACCTATCAAGCAGGTTATCCTGCCTTTTGTTCCAAAGCGCCAGGCCTATTCGAACACCTAAAATCAGCCGGTATTCTAGTGAACCAATTTGCTTATCCAGATATCACTGCACCACCCGTTTGCCGGGCAATATTGCCTACCTCTCTGAGATTAGAAGATATTGATACGATAACAGATGCCATTAAAAGCTATGCCTAAATTCCTGTTTATATTACTGATCAGTATGAGTACATTCGCTCAAAAGCCCACCAATATCCTGGAGAAGCTATTACTTTCTCATCCGGACAAATTCAAGAAACTAACGGACAATCCGGAGAAATACCGCCTCCAAATCCTCTATACACAGATTGATAGAGATGCGAAAAATAAACCAACACTAACAACTTATTCGTATAGGTCAGATTCATCCGAATATTTCTACCCAGCGAGTACGGTCAAATTAGCGGCAAGTGTTTTGGCCTTAGAAAAACTAAACGCCATAAAAATTGATAAATCAACGACCTTTCATACGCTTAAAAATCGTCCATCCCAGAATGAAATAAAGACTGACTCCTCGGCTAAATCAGGTTTACCCAGCGTAGAGCACTATATCAAAAAGATCTTATTAGTCTCTGATAATGAAGCCTATAACCGCCTATATGAATTTTTAGGCCAAAGGCCTTTCAATGAATCCATGTACTCAAAAGGATTTAAGGGTGTAAGACTCACCCACCGTTTACAAACTGCCCTACCCAGGCTAGAAAATCAATACACAAACCCCATTCAACTAGTAGACCCGTCAGGAAAAGTGGTTTACCATCAACCAGAAGCATTTAATGAGGCACCATATAGTGCTGCAACTCCCATTTTAATTGGAAAAGGAACCATGAATGATACAGGTAAAGTAGAAGATCATCCATTAGATTTTAGTTTAAAAAACGCTTATCCCTTACAGGCTCAACATGAATTTCTAAAAAGACTTATGCTACCTGAAGCTTACCCAGCCAAAGACCGATTTAATTTATCAAAAGGTGATTACGATTTTCTCTACCGCTATATGTCGATGTATCCGACAGAATCAAAAGAGCCAATCTACAAGGAGGAATACGCTACTTACTGTAAATTCTTGTATTATGGATCGGAGAAAAATGCAGATTTGAATCCCTCCTTGCGAATTTTCAATAAAGTAGGAGACGCTTATGGTTTCCTTTTGGACAATGCCTATGTGGTAGATTTTGACAAAAAAATCGAATTTATCGTGACGGCTGTTGTACTATGTAATGAAGACGAGATCTTCAACGATGAGAAATACGATTATGATACGATCGGATTTCCCTTCTATAAAAACCTAGGTCAGATAATTTACGATTACGAGGTCAAGCGCCCTAAAAAACAGCTTCCGAATTTAGATCACCTGCGATTCGACTATTCGAATTAAGCCCTTCTCTTTGCGTACAATAGAACACCTATTCCGAATAGAACGGCTGGAATGGATAATATTTGGCCCATATTTAGTGTCAAACTATTTTCAAATGAACTTTGGTTTTCTTTCAAAAATTCATAGAAAAAACGCAAAGTAAATAGGATGATCATAAAAAGACCCGTCAATATTCCATGAGGTGTCTTTTCTTTTTGGCGACTCCAAAGCCACAATAAAAAAGCAAAAATCACTAAACAAGAAAGCGCTTCATACAATTGTGAGGGATGGCGCGGTTCGACAAAAGAGGCCAATCCACTCGGATTAAATTCAAAATCCCGCATAAATTTGAATCCCCAAGGCAAATCAGTCGGTTTTCCAATGATCTCCGAATTCATCAAATTCCCAAATCGGATGAAGAATCCTGCCAAAGCAGTTACTATCACCATACGATCTGTCACATACAAATAGGATTGATCTTTATTCTTTTTAGTATACAAATAATAGGCAGTAAACAAACCAATGGCTGCTCCATGAGAGGCTAAACCTGAAAACGGTGGGGTGATCATTTGGATAAAAAACCGAACAGGATCAGCTAATAGCAAAGGGAATTCATAAAAGAAATAATGCCCCATACGCGCCCCCACAATTGTTCCCACCATGGTATACATCAACAATTGATCCGCTTGCTCAACGGATCTCCCCTCCTTTTTGAAAATATAACTTACTACCTGAAAACCGGCCAAAAAAGCCAAGGCAAAACATAAACCATACCAACGAATGGGGAAACCTAATAAAGTTATAATGGTAGGGTCAGCATTCCACTCAATAAATAATAAGCTCATATCAATTTAGTCTTTAGACCAAAATTAAACATTATTTCTTTGAGTTTTTTACAAAAACTTGGATAGTCTTTTTAATAAATTTAGCTGGATATAATCGATGAGGGAAGCCTAAGGACATGGCTTGAAAACTGCAAAAAACGAGTAATAGAATGAGTAGCTGACGTTTTTTCATGGTGATTTGTTAATTCTTTTGCAAAGATACAAAACAAAAGGTACTTTGCAATACAAGGTACTATAAATTATCAATTTACTGATAATTTAGCTAGAAGATGTTCGTAAGAATTAAAAGGTTGCATTTTAAAGCCTTTTTTAGGTTATTAGGACATGCAAAACATTGAACCTTCGTTCCAGTGGGAATCTATTTATGTCGCAGCCAAGGATAAGAAGTCCCCCTTCTTTGGCAGACATTATTCTCAAACTACTTATGAAAATGATATTTATGGTTATTACATTCACCCGCTTTGGGATGATATAGGCTCAGAGACCTTATTTTGCAAAATTCTATACACCGATTATACTGCAAAATATACCATTATTGAATTGTTCGGGGAATGGAATGATACGCTTCATAATGATGTAATGCACTTGAAGAGAACCGTGGTAGATCATTTTGTCGATGCAGGAATAAAGCACTTTATTTTAGTAGGCGAAAATGTGCTTAATTTTCATGGATCTTTTGAAGACGACTATTATGCGGAATGGTTTGAAGATGTGGAAGATGGATGGATTGCGGCCATGCATTTTGCGCCTTTTGTGGAGGATGAATGGGCCAAATACAAGATAGATTACTACCTGAATTTTAGCGGAAACCTCCAGATTCCGAACTGGAGGACGCTGAAACCGGAGATGCTATTTTTTATGATTGACAAACTACTAAAAAGACGATTAAATCCGTAAATTCGTCCAAACCTATTTTAACACATGAAAAAAATACTTCTTTTGACCTTGCTGTGTGCAGGTCTATTTCCCTTTGCTGTAAACGCAAAAAAAGTGGATAGTCGTTACTTTGAAATGCGCATTTACTATTGCCACCCAGGCAGATTAGATGCATTAATCCAACGATTCACTAATCATACCACGAAGATTTTCGAAAAACACGGCATGACAAATGTGGGCTATTGGATCCCTACAAACAACACAGAAAATGCCCTTTATTATATTTTAGCTTATCCATCGAAAGCGGATCGCGATTCTTCATGGAAACATTTTAGTAGCGACCCTGAGTGGAAAACAGTCTCAAAAAAATCGGAAGAGACGGGTAAAATTGTGGCAAAAGTGACCAGTATATTTATGAATGCGACAGATTTTAGTCCTACAATTAAACCTTCTAGCGGACCTGTAAATCAAGTGTTTGAACTTCGTACCTATTCACAATTACCGGGTAGAAATCCAGCGATTTTAGCTCGTTTCAGAGATCACACGATGAAGATCTTTAAATCGCATGATATCAAAAATATCGCCTACTTCACCACCATTGAAAAGGATCCGGCTGTTCAAAGCAAATTAGTTTACCTTGTTGCGCATCCATCTGAAGAGGCTGCTAAAGTAAATTGGGCTGCTTTTGGAAATGATCCGAAATGGAAAAAAGCATCAGGCGACTCCGAAAAAGACGGCAAAATTATTGAGAAAATTGAGTCTGTTTTTATGACCCCTACTGCCTTTTCAACTATTCGGTAAGGAATTATGAAAATTAGTAAAAACGCAAGCAGCAAGCGTAATCGAAAATCTAACTGCAAGAAAAAAATCATCTTAAACTTAGTAGAATAAAAGAAAATCAAATAAGCTTATATTCCATTAGTCTTAAGTAGTCTTCAAAAAGCATTGAGAAAAACCGCTCGTACTAGAGCAAATAGTTATTTAGATAAACATCAAATTGAATATTTATCCACTTTAAAGAAGAAATAAAATGAAACGTCGTGATTTTACTTCCCTTTTAGGAGCTAGTTTATTGATTCCTTCCTTTTCGAAAGGTGCTACACTAGCTCGCGAGAAACCATTTGAAATGAACTACGCGCCACATTTTGGAATGTTTAAAAACCATGCTGGACCTAACGAACTTGATCAACTACAGTTTATGTATGATCAAGGATTCACAGCCTTAGAAGACAATGAGTTAATGGGGAGACCGGTCGCATTGCAAGAGAAAATTGGGGAGAAGTTAGCCAAGCTCAATATGAAAATGGGCGTTTTCGTTATCAAATTCGATGGATTTTTTGATAAACAAACGATGACCACCGGCAAAAAAGAATGGACTGATCTATTCCTTGATTCTTGCAGAAAAGCCGTTGAGACTTCCAAGCGAGTAAATGCTAAATGGGCCACTGTGGTCCCAGGTAATTTCACAAGAGACCTTCCTATGGGAATCCAAACGGGAAATGTTATTGATAATCTAAAACGCGCTGCTGAAATCTTAGAACCTGCAGGATTAACCATGGTTTTGGAGCCTTTAAGCGACAATTCAGACTTATTTTTGCGATATTCAGATCAAACGTATAGCATTTGTCGGGCAGTAGACTCCCCTTCTTGCAAGATACTTTTCGATATGTACCACATGCAACGAAATGAGGGAAATCTAATTGCAAATATGGATAAATGCTGGAATGAAATAGCCTATTTGCAAATAGGAGATAATCCTGGCCGCAAAGAACCTACTACAGGTGAGGTCAATTACCAAAATATATTTAGACACGTAAAACAAAAAGGATTTACTGGCGTTTTAGGAATGGAACATGGAAATTCAAAGCCTGGAAAGGAAGGAGAATTGGCTTTAATTGAGGCGTATCGTAAATCAGATCTTTAAAAGTTTGTATTTATCAAAATTAATTTAGACATTCGCTTAATTATCTAATTAAGATGGACGCAAAATTTAAAGCAATCAACGATCCCACGCGGAGAGAGATCTTGCAGTTCTTGGTTAATGGGCCGCAAAATGCTGGTAAGATTGCTAGTCAGTTTGACATGAGCAAACCTAGCATTTCGCATCACTTGGATCTATTGAAGCAAGCAAATTTGATCCAAGCCGTTAAAAAAGGGCAATTTATCGAATACAAACTAGATAAAACTGGATTTGAAACCATACATGCTTGGTTCCAATCCTTCTCGAAGTATTTTGAATTCCCTAAGCCTAAAATTAGAATCGAAATTTAATCTGTTTTATTATGTCTATTCAACTGCCCCGCACATTTCAATTCATACAGAAACACTTACCGGCTAACACAAAAGGCCTTGGTATAACCACTTTGTCTAAACGTAATTTCTTCCAGTCCATTGGTGATTTTTTTGCGGAGAAATCTGGCAAAAAACGCGTTTCCTATGTGGCTATAGCAGACTCATCGATCACTCAATTGCATTTTCAAGGAGACGATTTGATCGCAGAAAACACGATAGAATTAAGTCAATTAGATCATTTTTATGTTTCTGAAGGCCAAACACCTGATGGAATTATCCACCATTTATCATGTGATGCGACGGTGATTATTTCTGAAAAGAAGATGGAAGATTACCATGTAAAAATTCTTCCATGCTTGTTAGGCGAAAATGCCAGCAATGTGCAAGCCATCCAAAGCATTCAATGGGCTCAAGAGTCGAAGAAAGCTATCACGGAAATACTTAAAACTTGGCCGGAACAAATTGCTAAGAACAAAGCAAAAATAGCAAACGAGAACGTTTAGTTATTCAGATACTTTTTGGTCGACATTAAGGTCAAATAATTCGGTAGAGGTAAGGGCAACTAGACTTACTAACACTAAAGTTACTCCCGCGCCTATCAGAACGGAAGGCACAGTACCAAATAACTTCGCGGCTACACCTGACTCAAAAGCACCCAATTCATTGGATGTGCTAACAAAAACCCCATTTACAGAAGAAACTCGTCCTCGCATCTCATCAGGCGTATAGAAACGCAAAACCGTTTGACGAATAACGACGGAGATAGAGTCAAAAGCTCCCGTAAAAAACAAGGCCGTCACAGAAAGCCAAAAATTAGTTGATACCCCAAAGACCAGAGTGGCTAAGCCAAAACCGGCAATGGCTAAAATCAAGTTTCTCCAAGCATGTTTCAGCGGAGGAAAATAAACCAATGTAACCATCGTCACCACGGCTCCCACCGAAGGAGCTGCTCTCAATATTCCCAAACCTTCCGCACCTACCTTCAAGATATCCTCAGCAAAAATGGGTAAAATAGCAATAACACCCCCAAAAAGCACAGAGAAAAGATCTAAAGAAATCGAATATAAGATGATTTTAGTCTTAAATACATAGGCAATCCCCTCTCTCAAACTATGCCATATCGATTCATGATGAACCGTTTTCTCTGGCACGGGACGACTATCTATTTGGAAAATACAGACCATGACCCCTAATAGTAACAAAATCACGGTCAGTAAAGACCCTGATAAACCTGCATAGGCATATAAAAAACCTGCTACACCTGGGCCTAAAATAGATCCTAATTGCCAAAACGAACTATTCCATGTCGCTGCATTTGCAAAAACCTCTTTAGGGACTAAAAAAGGGTTTAATGAGGAAGCCGCTGGACTGAAAAAACCTTTGGAAAGACCAATAATAAAAATAACCGCATAGATCGAATAGATATGGAAATCCTGATCTGCTGATTGAAGTTGCGTACTCGAATATAATAAAAAGATAGAGGACGCGATAATCAAGGATAGCGTCACCTGCATGATCTTTTTCTTATCTCGATTGTCCGCAAAATGGCCTCCAAATAACACCAAAGAGATAAAAGGAACAGCTTCCGCTAACCCAATTAATCCCAACGCTAATGGGTTGTGTGTTATCTTATATATTTCATACGCCAAGACCACCTCTTGAATCAATAAAGCAATCGTAAAAAGCGTATTTCCCGTCACATAAGCGCGAAACTCCGGAAATTGCAAGGCTTTATAAGCGTCTTTATGCTGAAAAAATCCCATGAAATAGATAAATAAGTGGACTCCAAAATGCCAATTCCCCCCAGAAGCGCTTCCTCTCGGAAATAGTTGAACGCGACAGTAGGAATGTTAGCCCAAATGTAACCAAAAAAGGTAAGACGATAAAAAGATCCTTAGTCCCAGCATAGATCCCACTCAATAGCCCGATTAGGATCCACTCTGTTTTTTTTAATCGATCCCGGTAAAAACTAGATTCCTCCTCTATAAGATTAAAAAAACATAAATTTTGATAGGCTAATCCGATTAAAGGCAAGAGGAAGAATACAGCAGAAGGTTCACGGACCCAAACCACCAAACCAACCCCTAAACTGTATAAAATGGCTGTAAATAGTTCTTTTTCTGAACGCAAAATACCTTTGTGCCAGGCAAATCCATAAGCTAACAACAGAAATGCCAGCAAAAAACCAGCAAACAAAATTTCGATCTTTAAAAATGGTAACAAGCAACTAATAAGAAACCCCAACGTGGCGATTATAATCCAGATGAGCCTTCTGTAATCTGCATGCATTTGATGGCGAACATCTTGAATGGGTTGAAATAAGTTATCAATCTGCCGATCCAATAAATAGACAAACCAGACAACCAGAGCTAGAATGGAGACTTCAAGAAAACTAGGAGAGGCGTGTAAACAAATGTCAAAGAGGAAATACTGGTATAAAACAGCACCTATAACCACTTCCAAGGACAAATTTTTAATAAATGGCATCCTGCGAACGAATGATTTGAACCTCCATTCCCACGTGAATTTCGCCTATTGAAATAGGTACAAATTGCTGTCCGAAATAAACCTTTTGATTCATTGTTCTAAAGGATGCTAAGGTTTTCAAGGTTTTCTTATCTGATTCACCCGAAGTAGGATCTACATTTACTAATGAGCACCGAGCACAGGGTTTGGCACCTGATAGAGAAACCTCTCCTATCTTAATTTCAGACCAGGTATCTTCCTCGAAAGGCACTGTTGCAGAAACGACAATATTAGGTCTAAATCGTAGTCGATCTACAGGTCCCTGAAGCTTATGCTCTAAAGCGATATAAGAGCCAGTAGTCACTACTAATAAAGGCAATGAATCTGCAAATGAGGTATTTTTCGCTATTCCTGTCTGGTATTTTGCCTTCATCTCACGAGGTTTTTCCTTCGTAATCCGAACTAACTTCACCTGTTGAGCTAAGGCTTCCGAAAACCAAAGCGACCACCCATCCATCACTTCTCTAGCCTGAAATTGATCATCCCAAATCTCAACGGAAATATACTCACCTACAACAGGCTCTAAATGCAATACTTTTTCCAAGCCTGTTACTGCATCTTTCACTAAATAACCATTCATTGACTCAGTTAAAGTGAATCTGGTTAGCTCAGGCCGGGTACGTTGTGTAATAAATTTACCTTCCATATCTACCAGCATGAAGCGGCGATCACCACGTAATCCCTCATTTTCCATGATGGCTTTCGAGACAGAAACTGCCCCTAAAGACTTGATTGGATAGATATATAGATGTGTGACCATTAAACAAATGTATTACATTCTATGGAAAAAGCCTTATGGGTGCTTGTAGGCTTTTGACTTCCTAATGTGGCATGATTTTGTTAAGTTTGTTTTATTGATTGATTTAACCTATTTCTATGAAACCATTTCGCTTAGCCTTCTTCGTTCTTTTGTGTCCCATTGCGGCACAAGCACAACAAATGTTGACCTTAGAAGAGGCGATCCAACAAGGGATAACGAAGCAATATTCTATTCAAATTTCAAGACAAAGGGAGCGTATCGCGGCGAATGAAAATACACTTGGCAATGCCGGGTTTCTTCCGACCATCACCGGAACAGCCGCTAAAAATTATACGGTCTCTGGACTTGATCAATCATTTTTTGGAGGATTAAGACCACCTTTGGTTCAATCTGGAGTTAAATCAAATTCTAGCAATGCGGGCTTAGCGATGGCTTGGACATTATACGATGGCCAAGGCATGTTCGTTTTACGTGATCGATTTAAAGAATTACAAAACCTGGGTGCTAAGCAAACTGAGTCCAATATCGAGAATTTAATTGCCTTAATTTCAACCACTTATTATGATATTATTCGTCAAAACCTGAGAGTAAACAACTTCAAAAAAGGACTTGAAATCTCGAATGACCGCCTTAAATTAGCGAAAGACCGGTACGAAGTAGGTCAAGGGTCTAAAGTGGATTATTACTCAGCTCAAGTCGATTACAATGAGGATAAGGCACTATTAATAGCCCAAGAGCAATCCTTCACAAACACTAAAATTGGCTTTAATACCCTTTTAATTAAAGATTACAAGGCTGATTTTCAAATAAATACGATGATTGATTTAATGCCTAAACTAGCGTTAAATGAGCTTAAAGTGAGTGCTTTGTCCCAAAACCCTGCGCTCATCTCTGCCATTTTGACGAAAAAAATCAATGATTTGGATACCAAAAATTTACAGAGCCAACAGAAACCCCAAATTGATTTATTAGCTGGATACAATATGAATAGTGTAACAAATGGCGCTGGTTTTGGGGTAGAAAAAGGAAGTAGTGATGTTTTTAATTATGGCTTAAGAGCAACCTTCAACATCTTTGATGGATATAACCAGAAAAGAAGAATACAAAACGCAAAAATCAATGCAGAAATTGCGTCACTACAGATTGAGGACTTGAAAAATAATCTTTTATCCTTGCTGGAAAGAACCTACATTACCTATGAAAATGCCTTGAATTTAATTCAGCTTGAAACAGAGAATTATGCCATCGCAAAACAAAATATCGACATTGCATTTGATCGCTTTAAAGTAGGTATCGCTACTTCTTATGAATTAAGAGAGGTTCAACGTAATGCTGTGGCGGCTGAGACTCGTTTAATTGAAGCTAAATTTGCTGCAAAATCAGCTGAGATAGAATTAATTCGATTGAGCGGAAATTTGATGTAATTCTTCGTTCAACTGCTGTTGGTAAAGATCAAAATAAAGCGTTTTACGCTCCATCAGAAACTCGTGTGATCCGCTCTCCATTATTGATCCATCAGAAAGCACAAAGATTCGATTCGCTAAACGCGCAGATGAAACGCGGTGTGAGATAATCAGGGACGATTTCCCTACCATTAGCTGTTTTAAATTTTCCAAAATCGTATGTTCTGTATGTGTATCTACGGCTGATAAACAATCGTCTAAAATGAGCATCTTCGGATTTTTTGCCAAAGCACGTGCAATTGACACGCGTTGTTTCTGACCACCTGAAAGCGTAATTCCCCTCTCGCCTAGAATCGTCTCAAATTGATCTGGGAACTCCATGATATTATCATACACATCTGCTTGCTTCGCAGCAATCTCAATGGATTCTTGCGTTAAAGAATCATTCCCAAACCGAATATTGTCCGAAATACTGGTCGAAAATAAAAATACATCCTGCGGGACAAAACCCACAAAAGAACGCACCCACGCCATATCCCACTCTTTCAAAGAAATGCCATCCAATAAAATTTCCCCCGAACTAGGGTCATAAAAACGAGCCATCAATAAAGCAACTGTCGATTTACCTGAACCCGTTTGACCTAAAAGAGCCACTGACTCCCCTGCTGCAATTGTCATGTTCACCTTTTCTAATACGAAGCGATCAGAACCCGGATAAGCAAAGCAAACGTCTTTAAATTCCCAATTACCGATGATTTCTTGGCGAATTTGCCGGCCAGTGGTTAATTCAGATTTGGCCTCCAAAAACTCATTGATCCGCTTTTGCGAAGCTGCCGCCCGTTGAATCTGCGAGCTAGTCCAGCCCAAAGCAGTCACCGGCCAAGTCAACATAAATACATACATAATGAACTCCGTGATATTACCCACGGTCATTCGACCCGCGATCACTTCCTGTGATCCAATGTATACAACTAGAATAGTCGAAAAACCAACCAACAAAGCGATCAAGGGAGTAAAGAGCGAATCAACCTTCACTAAACCAAGTGATTTAGCCCGGTAGGCAGATGAAGCATCTGTAAAGGATTGCAGCGATTTTTTCTCTCGAACAAAAGACTTCAACACCCGAATCCCTGAAAAAGCTTCTTGAGCAAAAGTAGAAATCTGGGATAAAGCAGCTTGGATCTCTTCAGATTTACGAATAATAAGGGAGTTGACATAATAGATGCTCAACGACAAAACAGGTAAAGGCATCAATACATACCACATCAATTTCTGGTTCACCTGCCACATCGAATAGATCACGAGGATAAAAACCGTAATTAAATTCAAACCATACATCATGCTGGGGCCTACATACATCCGTACTTTTCCTACATCCTCAGAAATACGTGCCATCAAATCTCCTGTATTTTGTTGGCGATAGAAGGATAAAGGCAAAGTTTGGTAATGGGTATAAATCTCATTTTTTAACTCGAACTCGATGTGACGGGACATCACAATGAGGGTTTGGCGAACTAAAAAGAGGAAAACACCTTTTAAAATGGCCATCAAGATAATGAGTCCACCGTAGAAAAATAGGGTGAAACCGAAGATTTCGTAGAAGGCTTTTTGGAGACTAAAACCTTTAAAAAGAAAATAGATATTAATCGTTTCAGTCACTAAGTCGAGCGCATAGCGCACTAATTGCGCGGGAAATACACCGAAAAAATTAGAAAAAAGCGTAAAAATAATCCCTAGCAGCAAAAGCCATTTGTACTTCCAAAAATACTGATTGATATGACTAAGCGCGCCCATGTGTAGATTAATTGCCCACAAAGATAGGACCTTTATCAATTAAAATTCTTAATTTTGGGATTCAAAACAAGACGCTCTTTTATTTCGGATGGTTAACAGGAGATTACTACGTGTCAAAGCATTTCAGCAATTGTATGCTTTCTATACACAAGAACGTGCCCAATATCAATTAGCTTTTGATGGTTTATTTACCATTTTTCAGCCTGATTTATCCTTAATGGTATCAAAAGAGGACCAAACACCTCGTTTAGAAGGCCTACGACAACTAGCCGAAATTCAATTAAAAGAGTTTTTCCAAGAAATAACTTCAGAAGAAACAATTCCAGATGAAGCACAACAAGCAGCTCTATCTGTCTATCATCAATACCAAGCAAACGTAAAGCAAATAGCTAAAAAGCTGAAACACGATATGGTGTTAGAGGTGGAAGCTATCAACAAGCAATACCTTAAAATTCTATATTACTTGCAGCAATTGCCTTTAATTGCACTTTGGGATGAAAATAGACGCTTGTTAGAAAACAATACAAAGACCTCTTTGCTGGCTAAAAATAAGGTATTATATATTTTGTCTAAATGGAGCGATTTGCAACGCGCCTTCGACAAAAACCACATTGGCTGGTCGGAAGAGGATGAAAATTTAATCAAGAAATTATTTATTGAGAACATCTTGACGGATGAAACCTTCTTAACTTACCTTCCTACAGCGGGCAAGAAGTTTGAGGATGATTTAGCTTTCGTCGTTTACGTGTTGAAAAATTTCCTTTTAAAACACGAGTCGATGACAGAATATTTTGAGGAAAAAGATTTAAATTGGTCTTTGAATAAGGATGTGGTAAAGAGTATGGCGAACAAGACCTTCAAGATAGAGGCTTTGGAAGACCTAAGTTTACAACCTCTCGCCATCCAATGGGAAGACGACAAGTTATTCTTTGAAGAATTATTTGATTACAGTGTCTCAGAAGACAAGCAATTAAGTGCTTGGATAGGGGACCAAACGAAAAACTGGGAATCTGATCGCCTAGCGGTAGCAGATTTTATCATTCTGAAAATGGCCTTGGCCGAGATGGTGAAATTCTCAAGTATTCCAATTAAAGTAAGTATAAATGAGTACATCGAACTAGCAAAAAACTATTCGACACCTAAGTCTGGCCAGTTTATTAACGGTATTTTAGACGTAGTTTCGAATCGCTTAGTTCACGAAAAAGTGATTACTAAATCAGGTCGAGGATTAATCGACATAGCTAACAAATAAAATGAGCAAATCATCTAGATCTTTTTGGGCCTTTGTTGTGGGCGCAGCAGCAGGAGCGGTCATCGGTATTTTATACGCTCCCGATAAAGGAGAAAATACCCGTAGTAAATTGTATTTTCAATTGAACAAATACCGTGATCAATTAAAGCAATTAATCAATGATATAGTTGATGGTAAAGAGGTAATCGAAACTACCGCAAAATCAGAAGGCAAAAAAGTAGTTCAGGATGCAAAAATCAAAGCAGAGAAATTGCTGGAGGATGTGGAGAAAATGATGACTCAGATTAAGGCCAAATAAGATGCGTTCCACTCTCCTTTTATTCTGCTTCCTTGGGATATTATCCTGCACGAACCAGCAAAAAGAGGCGAACAATGCAACAGAAAATGCCATCCCGGCAGCTTTAAAACCGAGCGTCGAAAAGCAACCCATCTTAAAAGTAGATAAGCCCTATGTTTCATTGGGAAGACTTGTAGAAGGAGATAGTGTTTTTCACACCTTCAATTTTAAGAATACAGGAAATTTACCTTTGAAAATCATCTCGGTGAATGCCTCTTGTGGATGCACGACACCTAAATGGAGTACTGATGTAATTCAACCTGGAAAAAAAGGATTTATTCGGGTGAAGTTTGATTCGAAAGGGAAAGAAGGCAAATTGCAAAAAACCATTACCGCCTATTGTAATACGCTTCCAGCGGAGAACAGAATGGCATTTAAAGTAGAAATAGTACCTAAAAAATAAACAAATGTTATTATTACAAGCACAGAGTCCAGCGTACATGCAAATCGTCCTTTTCGGAGGTATTTTTGTTGTATTTTATTTCTTCATGATTCGTCCACAACAAAAGAAGGCGAAAGAAGCGAAGAAATTCATTGAAGAATTAAAGACAGGTGACAAAGTGGTGACCATTGGTGGCGCACACGGTACTGTCGTAACAATCCGTGAAAAAACAATCGTAGTTGAAGTTGATTCAAACAAAGGGGTTCGTATGGTTTTTGAGAAATCAGCAATCTCTAAGGATGCTTCCTCTCGCTTAGAAGAGTAATTCAATGCAAACTAGCCTGAAGCCTTTCATCGGAATTACAGGCGGAATAGGATCCGGCAAATCGACCATTTGTCGGATTTTTTCATGTCTAGGAATACCAGTATTCGAAGCAGATAAAATAGCGCGTGAAATTTGCGATAAGGATGCTTCGGTGAAAGAAGCCATCCTTGCGGAATTTGGCCCTAAAGCTTACCTTCCAGATGGTACCTATAATCGCACTTGGATTAAAGGCTTGTTACAAAAATACCCAGGTGATGTCGCTCATCTCAATGCGATTATTCATCCCGTAGTTAGATCTAAAGCTGCAGAATGGATTTTAAATACCCCTGAAGCACCTTTTTGTTTATACGAGTCTGCCCTCATTACACCACGAACAAAACCAGAGCATATCTCACAGATGATCACGGTGGATTGTCCCTTACCTGAACGCATTCAAAACGTCCAAAAAAGAAGTCATATGAGTTATATGGAAACGATGCAAATAATTGATTTGCAACCACAACCCAAAAACTACCTTTGGGGAGCTGATTTCATCATTCAAAACGGGAAGAACGACCGTGTATTTCCTCAGGTTATGAATATCTTAAAAGCCTTTACCTGTTTTGTGCTTTTACTAGCCGGACAATCCGCATTAGCACAATTAAAGGCCATGACATTCAATGTTCGTATGGATACCGAATCTGATGGCGTAAATCAATGGAAATACCGCGCGAAGCATTGCGGGGAATTAATTCGCTACCATGATGCCGATATTATTGGATTACAAGAGGCTTTCCTACATCAAATTACAGATTTAGAAAAGGAATTGCCTGGGTATGGCTGGTTTGGCAAAGGACGGGATGATGGAAAAGCAGAGGGAGAATTCTCTGCATTGATGTACCGTAAATCAAAATTCAAACTCCTAAAAGAAAATACATTTTGGTTGTCTGATTCGTGTGACAAAGTGGGTTTTGGCTGGGATGCTGCCTGCCGCCGCGTGGTTACCTGGGGGCAATTCCAAGAGATCAAAACAGGAAAGAAATTTTATGTTTTCAACACCCACTTCGATCATTTAGGCAAGGTGGCACGTAGAGAAAGTGCGAAGCTTGTTTTACGTAAAATCGCTGAAATCGCAGGTAAATCACCGGTGATATTGACGGGCGATTTTAATGCCACCCCTGATGACGAACCTATTCAAATTCTAGTGGATACAAAAAATCCAGCGCATGTTACCGATGCGGAGAAGATCAGCAAAAATGGACACTACGGCCCATACAGCTCCTTTAATGGCTTTACTAAAGAACAAGAAGGCCGGCATATCGACTACATTTTTGTCAAAAATGGCCCCTCAGTAGTGCAGCACACCACTCATAGTGAGACCTGGGAAAACAAATATCCAACGGATCATTTTCCTGTGAGTGCTGTCATTAGAATCCCCTAATGCATTTGGGAATTATCCCTTAAAAAGGTAAATTTGATTATGGAAAATTTTATTGTTTCAGCACGTAAATACCGCCCTACCCTATTCGATTCAGTAGTAGGCCAAAGTCACATTACCACCACGCTAAAAAATGCAATTAAGTCAAATCACTTGGCTCAAGCATTTCTTTTTTGTGGCCCGAGGGGGGTTGGAAAAACGACATGCGCGCGTATTTTAGCGAAGACAATTAATTGCCAAGATTTAGGTGCAGATGGAGAAGCCTGTGGCAAATGTTCTTCCTGCCATTCCTTCCAAGAAAATACCTCCTTAACGATCCACGAATTAGATGCAGCTTCGAATAACTCTGTTGAAGATATTCGCAACCTGATCGATCAAGTTCGCTATCCTCCTCAAAACGGGAAATACAAAATCTACATCATCGATGAGGTGCATATGCTTTCGGCAGCTGCCTTTAATGCCTTTTTAAAGACCTTAGAAGAGCCGCCATCATACGCCATTTTCATCTTAGCGACAACAGAAAAACATAAAATACTACCTACGATTCTATCGCGATGCCAAATCTTTGACTTCAACCGAATTCAATGGAAAGATATGGCGTCTCACCTTTCTTCCATTGCAGAAAAAGAAGGGATAAATGCAGAGCCAGCGGCATTAGAATTGATTTCCATTAAAGCCGACGGAGGTCTTCGCGACGCTTTATCGATGTTTGACTTAAATGTGACCTTCTCCACAGACAATTCGCTGAGACACGCGGATGTGTTGGAGAACTTGCACATACTAGATAGCGATTATTACTTCCAATTAACAGATTTCTTTGTGAATCAAAACCACACAGAAACACTCGTTTTATTAGACGAGATTATGCGCAAGGGTTTCGATGGTCAACAGTTTATTGCTGGCCTATCTGAGCATTTCCGCAATTTGTTATTTGCTAAAGATCCGAAGACACTTGCCTTGATGGAATTAAGCGAAGAGAATCGGAATAAATTTCAAGCACAGTCTGCGAAAACGTCTGCCTCCTTCCTATTATCTGCTATGAACCTCTGCTCTCAGTGCGAGATTCATTATAAAGCAGCGAAGAACGCGCGTTTACACGTCGAATTGACTCTTTTAAAAATCAATTACTTGCCGTCGGTTTACCAACCTACCGCATCTCAACCTGCGGTGGAGGGTGGCGCCGGAAAAAAGTCTGAGAGTAAACCGATAGCTAAGGCTTCGGTTTCGGAGCCAGAGCCAGCCGTTAAAATGGTACCTGATTCTGCTGTGGAGACAAGTACATTAGATACAACAGCGACTCCTGCACCCTCATCTGAGCCAGTAATAGTACCGCAAGCTAACCGACCTACTAGTCATGGATTACGTAGTGCAAAGAAAGTGGTCAGCGCAAATCAACTCGAAAATGAAGCAGAAGCAGGCATGGCGGATAAAGTTCAGCAGGAGCCGTTTACCTTCGAAGAGTTAAATTTTGTCTGGACTCAAATTGCTCAAGGTTTCAAAACAGGCAATTTCATCAACAAATTTGTGATGATGAATCGAGAAATTAGTCTCATAGATTCCGTCATACATTTGAAGGTGGAAAGTGAAGTCCAAGTGCAACAATTTAATGAGTCTTTGAAACTTGAATTAGTTACTCAACTACGAACAAAATTGAAAAATGATTCGATAGATATAGCTTTAGATCTAATTGAAGGAGATATTTCAGACAAAAAATTGATTTATACTCAGTCGGATAAATACGACTTCTTATCGCAAAAACATCCTATTTTAATCGAAATGAAACAAAGGATGGGATTAGATCACGAATTTTAGCGGATTTGGCCTTGACCAATTCCAATCCATTTTTCTGTTACTAATTTTTCCAAAGCAAAAGGACCCCTTGCGTGCAATTTTTGAGTAGATATGCCTATTTCGGCACCTAAGCCAAATTCTCCTCCATCCGTAAAGCGTGTTGAGGCATTCCAATACACCGCCGCTGCATCCACTGTAGATAGGAAAAACTTCGCTTCTGTTTCATCACTTGAAACAATCGCTTCCGAATGGCGAGACGAATAGGTTGAAATATGATGAATAGCTTCAGGCAAATCTTCAACTACTTTAATCGAACAGGCAAAATCCAAAAATTCACGCCCGAAATCAGATTCAGTTGCTTTTTCTAAGAAAGGATATCCCACTTCCATAAGGGTATTGTAAGCCAAAATGTCGGCGTAGATCGTTACAGAGTATTTTTGTAAAGGTGAAGCAAGTAACCTGAGAAATTCCGCCGCTATCGATTGATGCAAAACGACGGTATCTAATGAATTGCAGACAGATGGGCGAGAGACTTTGGCATTCACCACAATAGCTACTGCCATCGCAAGATCTGCCGATGCTCCTACATAGGTATGGCAAACGCCTGCTCCGGTTTCTATCGTAGGTACTATGGATTCCTTGCGCACCCGCTGAATCAAAGCCTCCGATCCACGGGGAATAATCACATCAATATACTTGACCGCGGTCAAAAGTGTCGTCACATGCGCACGATCCGTGGGCATCAAATAGACCAAATCTGTCGAAAAACCATGTTTTTCTAGCGCGAGGTGAATCAATTTAACTAAAATCGTATTCGTGTGAAAGGCATCCGAACCGCCACGCAAAACAACAGCATTTCCGGAACGAATACAAAGCGCTGCTACATCAATGGTTACATTAGGACGAGACTCGAAGATCACTCCTACCACTCCGAGAGGTACGGTAATTTTAGACAATTCTAAACCATTCGGAAGCGTTTTCTCGGATAATACCTGACCCGATGGATCTGGCAATTGCATCACAGAAAGTACACTATCAGCTAAAGCAACTAATCGTTCATGTGTCAAAACAAGGCGATCTCGCATCGGATGATCGCTTGCCATTTGGTCAACATCCTGTTGATTTTCTCTCAAAATTTCAGTGGTATTCTCTCGAATCAACTGAGCTAAACTAGCTAACACCTTGTTACGCAAATCTCCACTTGAATTCGCAAGAGAAGAAGCGGCAAAACGAGTACGTTGAAATTGAACTAGAATGGATGACATTAACGTAAAATTTTGATTTGCTGCACTGCACCTTCATCCGTTTTCCAGGAAAATAAGTAAGTGCCGGCTGGATAAGAGGACAAATCCAACGATTGAATTTGATCACCAATACCAAAATTAGCGCTTTTAGGGGACATAATCATACGTCCCATTACATCAGAAATAAAATAGGTCACAAGGGAAGGTTTGTCTAGACTAAATTTCCATTGAAAAAATCCGGATGAAGACGGATTAGGAAACAGTATAGCGGACGCATTTTCTTCGCGAACGGCCAATATTGGACTATCAAAGATAACCATTTGGGTATCTAACCAGGCTAGACGTCCCTGAATCCAATTTTTTAACCAGTTGACTTCATCGCTCAAGGTTGAACCTACATAATAATTAGGCCATATTTTCTTACCCATTAAAGGGAATTTTTGAAAATTTCTCGTAAGTGGATCTTTCAGAGCGACTTGTGCTGAATCAATCGTAGCATAAATAGATTTCGTAGTTAAAAAGGTCGACCTAACAGCCTTCCATCGAGTCGCAACAGCCTTTCGAAAACTGGCATCTTGGACTAATTTATTCCACCAAAAAGGAACTTGCCAATAATCATTCTTTCCACCTTCATTCTCCATGGCTCTGTATAAAAAACCATTTGTCATCCAACCATTTAAATAATCGGCATTCCCAAAAGCAATATTGAAATCCCACGCTGGACCCATCTTTATTTTCCCACCTAAAGACTCTTTGTCTTTGTATAAATAGGTACTTAACCTATATCCATCCACATTGCGAGTTACCTCATTTAAAATAAAGAAATTAACAAAGGAAGAGACGTCCATGAAATTACGAAAACTAGCTTTCGGATCATTCATATCCTCAGTCATCAGCTTTTGCTCCCAATTATTGATATAATTTTTTATATAATTTATTTGAGTCTGAGTAATGATTCCATATTGAGGATATTCTATTTGGAATTCACATTTTTG
>CAILUB010000336.1 GCA_903837305.1 uncultured Cytophagaceae bacterium | reverse complement strand
GCGATTGATTGGGATGAATTAGCTTCAAAAATCACGCCACGGACTCGTGCGATTATGGTCAATAGTCCGCATAATCCGACCGGGGCAGTTTGGTCTCTTGAGGATTTAGATGCCTTTGCCGAGGTGGTCAAAGGAACCAATATTTTGATTGTATCTGACGAAGTTTATGAGCACATCGTTTTTGATGGTGCGCAGCACGCGAGTGTTTTATTGCATCCGGAATTACGCGCGCGAAGTTTTGTGTGTGGGTCTTTTGGTAAAACCTACCACATTACGGGTTGGAAAATGGGTTACTGCATTGCGCCAGAATTTCTCACTGCAGAGTTCAGAAAACTTCACCAGTGGGTCACTTTTTCGAGTGCGACACCTATGCAATATGCCCTAGCAGACTACTTAAAGGAGCCAGCACATTACCAGGAATTATCCAGTTTTTACCAAAAAAAGCGTGACTTATTCGCCTCCCAATTCGCGGGAAGTGCATTGAAGGTCCTACCCAGCGCCGGAAGTTTCTTCCAATGCCTCGACTATTCAGCCATATCAAACGAAAAGGATGTGGATTTAGCAGATCGCCTAACCCGAGAAATTAAAGTAGCCTCCATCCCCGTTTCCGTTTTTTATGAAACCGATCCGGGTGATAAAATCTTGCGTTTTTGTTTTGCGAAAGAGGATGAGGTGCTGATAGAAGCGGCGAAAAGACTAATTCAAATACTTTAACGCAATCTCTTCTCCTATCTGCTCAAGAATGTCCGCGGCACGGGCTAGTGAATCAGCAGGGTCTGCAGAACGGGACGCTAGTGTAAATACTTCATTTTCATCTAAAAAGAGCGGAAAATTAGCCGAACTTTCAAAGGCCCCAGAGACAAGAATGGTCTGTTTAAAGACCTTATCACAACGTTTTACGACTTCAGACACTACTTTTCCGCCCCAAGTGGAGGAATCGATCTTGCCCTCTCCGGTAATGATGAAATCCGCTTTCAAAAGTGCTCGGTTAAAATGGATTTTGTCCATAATCCAGCTAGAACCGGGGACAATGTTAGCCTGTAAGAAGTAACGAGCGCCGGCTCCTAGGCCGCCCGCGGCTCCGGCTCCGGGTTCAGAGGCAATCAATCCGAAGATTTTGGCTATATTATTTAGACCTTTATCTAATTGTTTAATTACTGTGGCCGAGGCACCTTTTTGAGCGGCGAAAATATGGGCCGCACCTGAGGTTCCAGCGAGTGGATTCGTCACATCGGTGACTACGGTGAAACTACAAGGGGCGAGTTCAGCAGCTGAAATAGAGGCCACTTGAATTAAATTTGCGCCTACTGGCTCTAGAATAGCGCCTTTTGCATCCAAAAACGTCCAACCCAACGCTGCGGCCATCCCTATTCCCGCATCATTTGTGGCGGAGCCACCTACAGTAAGAATGATTTGAGTGGCGCCGCGCTTTAAGGCATCGGCGATCAGTATCCCCGTTCCAAAAGTCGAGGTTTTTAAGGGATTGCGTTCCTTTTCCGCTAAAAGAGCAAGGCCAGAGGCGCGGGCCATTTCGATGTAGGCGGTTTTTTGGTCGGGTAACCATAAGTATTCCGCTGAAATGGGGCGCAGTAAGGGATCAACGGTGTCCACCGAAACCCAAGTTCCGCCGTGCAATTTTTGAATAACCTCCAGTGTTCCTTCGCCGCCATCTGCAAGGGGGAAGGACGTGAAAACAGTTTTAGGCCGGCGTTTCTTCATCCCTTTTTCAAGCGCTTCGCACACTTGCGAGGCAGAAAGAGATCCTTTGAACTTATCAGGGGAGATTAATACGTGCACGTTGAGGAATTTATAACGCAATTTACCGACAATTACTTAATTTTAGTGCATGAGAATTTTG
>CAILUB010000335.1 GCA_903837305.1 uncultured Cytophagaceae bacterium | reverse complement strand
TTTAACAGAAACAACGTTTCCATTAAGTTTTACTTCTACTCCACTCGGGATCGTAATTGGATTTTTACCTATCCTTGACATTTTACTAATTAAATTTAATTAATATACATAGCAGAGAACTTCTCCACCAACGTTGTTTTTTCTAGCTTCTTTATCAGTAATTACCCCTTTAGAAGTAGATACGATTGCAATACCTAAACCGTTTAATACACGTGGCATTTCAGCTGAACCGCTATATTTTCTTAATCCTGGACGTGATGCACGAACAAGTTTAGTAATAGCAGGTACTTTCGTAGACTGATTGTATTTAAGTGCAATTTTAATTACACCTTGTTTCTCGTTATCTTCGAATTTAAAGTTTGTAATGTAACCTTGATCGAAAAGGATTTGAGTCATAGCTCTCTTTACATTAGAGCCAGGGATCTCAACCATTTTCAAATTAGCACTACTAGCATTTCTAATTCGAGTCAAGAAATCTGCAATAGGATCTGTATTCATTTTTTACCTAATTAAGATTTTACCAACTTGATTTTTTAATTCCAGGGATTTTACCAGCAAGTGCCATCTCACGGAACGTAACCCTTGAGATACCAAATTGGCGCATATAACCTCTAGGACGTCCAGTCAAACCACAACGGTTATGTAAACGTACTTTAGCACCATTAGCTGATAATTTTTGAATTGCTAACATAGCATCCCATTTTGCATTTTGTACAGCTTCATCTGTACTTGAAGATTTAATGATAGATGTCAAAGCTGCTCTTTTAGAAACATCTCTAGCTACCATACGTTCTCTTTTGCGCTCTCGCGCTTTCATTGATTCCTTAGCCATCTTACTTATTTTTTAATAAATGGAAAACCAAAAGCATCTAACAAAGCTTTTCCTTCTTCATCACTATCTGCTGTTGTAACAAAGGTAATATCCATACCCATCATACGACTTACTTTGTCGATATCAATTTCTGGGAAAATGATATGTTCTTTAATACCTAAGTTATAATTTCCTCTTCCATCAAAACCTTTAGGATTAATTCCTCTAAAGTCTCTTGTACGAGGTAATGCAACAGAAATAAAACGATCTAAGAAATCGAACATTTTATCACCACGTAAAGTAACTTTTGTACCAACTGGCATTCCTTTACGTAATTTGAAATTAGAGATGTCTTTTTTAGAAATTGTAGCAACTGCTTTTTGACCAGCAATTCTAGACAATTCTGCAACTGCATTATCTACTAATTTTTTATCAGCTACTGCATCACCAACTCCTTGGCTTAATACAATTTTAGATAATTTAGGTACACGCATAACGGTTTTGTACCCAAATTTTTCAGTAAGTGCAGGAATAATTTCCTGTGCATACTTTTCCTTTAGTCTCGGTGTATAACTCATTACTTAATTTCCTCCCCTGACTTTTTAGAATGACGAACTAATTTACCTGCTTTGTTCTCTTTACGTGTTACTCTTGAAGCAACACCATTATGAACAACCATAAGATTGGAAATATGAATTCCACTCTCTTTTTCAACAATGCCTCCTTGAGGATTTGAAGCACTTGGCTTAGCATGACGCTTAACCATATTCAAACCTTCAACTGCAGCACGGTCTTTCTTTTTGTCGATAACAAGAATTTTTCCTTCTTGTCCACGAGAGTCACCGCTAAGTACCTTAACTGTGTCTCCAACTTTAATGTGTAATTTCTTTTGCATAACTTCCACAATTTTAAAGTACTTCAGGAGCAAGCGAAACAATTTTCATAAAATTGTTTTCACGAAGCTCACGTGCTACTGGTCCGAAAATACGAGTACCTCTCATTTCACCTGCTTGATTAAGAATAACCACAGCATTGTCGTCAAATCGAATGTAGGAGCCATCAGCTCTACGTACTTCTTTTTTTGTTCTTACTATAACTGCCTTGGCTACCTGACCTTTTTTTACGGCACCAGAGGGCGTTGCGCTCTTTACAGCAACTACGATTTTATCTCCCACTGAAGCATAGCGACGTTTAGTACCGCCTAAAACGCGGATACATAATACCTCTTTTGCTCCCGAGTTATCGGCTACTGAAAGTCTTGATTCCTGTTGTATCATTATTAATGATTATTTAGCTCTTTCAACAATATCTACTAATCTCCAATTCTTGTTCTTTGACAAGGGTCTTGTTTCCATGATTCTAACTGTATCGCCTTCGTTACAGTC
>CAILUB010000334.1 GCA_903837305.1 uncultured Cytophagaceae bacterium | reverse complement strand
GGATCTTACGGTATTCAGGCCTAAAATCGTGTCCCCATTCCGAGATACAGTGGGCCTCGTCGATGGCGACGAAGGAGATTTTAGCCTGTTTTAAGAAGTTTAGGTTCTCTTGTTTATTCAGCGATTCCGGGGCGATGTATAATAATTTCACAGCTCCTGAGATCACTTCAGCTTTTACGCGATTGATGTCAGCGCGCGTTAAAGAGGAATTTAAGAATTGGGCATTAATACCAAAAGCCACCATTTGATCTACCTGATTCTTCATCAAAGCAATCAAAGGCGAGATGACAATCGCCGTTCCTTCCATCACAATCGCAGGCAATTGATAGCAAAGCGACTTGCCAGCGCCGGTAGGCATTAACACAAAGCTGTTTTTGCCTTGGATGGTATTCAGAATGATGGCTTCTTGCTCCCCCCGAAATTGACTAAATCCAAAGGTTTTTTTTAGCTGTTCCTTCAAGCTATCGATGGTCATTGGATGGGGCATACTATTGATTAATGTGTTGTTTCGGCGATTGTTAAAGTCTGAGGGCTTCTACTTATCTTTGCCCTACAAATTCTTCTAACATTGAAATTAAGCAAAAATATCCAATCCACAGCAAAAAAAGTTTTAACACAGGAAGCTGAGGCCATTCTGCAAGTGAGCGCCGGAATTAATTCGGATTTTGAGGCTTGTGTGGAACATTTGTTAAGTATTCCTGGGCGCATTGTCTTCACTGGGATTGGTAAATCTGCCATTATTGCGCAGAAAATTGTGGCTACGATGAATTCCACCGGGACGCCAGCCTTGTTTATGCACGCGGCGGATGCGATTCATGGAGATTTAGGGATGATTCAGGAGGGAGATGCGGTGATTTGTATTTCGAAGTCTGGAGATACGCCCGAAATTAAGGTGTTAGTACCTTTGATAAAGCGCCTGAAAGTGAAGTTAATTGCGATGGTGTCCAATAAGAACTCCTATTTAGGCCAGCAGTCAGACTATATTTTACACGCTTTGGCAGACCAAGAGGCGGATTTATTGAATCTGGCACCCACGACTTCCACGACGGTAGCCTTGGCTTTAGGCGATGCCTTAGCGGTTTGTTTGTTAGAATGTAAAGGATTTACGGCTCAGGATTTTGCCAAATACCATCCAGGCGGCGCCCTGGGCAAACGTCTTTATTTAAAAGTGGGCGATATTTATCCAACCCACGAATTCCCAGCTATCTCCCACACAGCCTCCATTCAGGAAGCCATTCACGAGATTTCGTCGAAGCGTTTAGGCGCAACCGCGGTATTAGATGGGAAAGGGGATTTAGTAGGGATTATCACCGATGGTGATGTTCGCCGTACTTTGGAAAATTCGAAAGATTGGTCTGCGATTGTGTTAGCGGATATGATTGGTACCACGCCGAAGACGATTGAGGCGGAGGCTTTTGCTACAGAGGCATTGGCAATCATGCAAAGCAAAAATATCACACAACTGGTGGTGACGGCAAATAAAAAGGCCGTGGGATTTGTACATCTCCACGACCTGTTGAAAGAGGGTATCGTCTAAAAATCAGCGCATTCTGTTCGATGATTGCACTAGCATCTCGTCCTTGCGGATGAGGCGGTTTGCAATCATATTCGCTAGTAAGGAAACCACTAAGGCGTAGAATCCGTAACCATATTTACCCTGAATTTCTGGTTCAAACGTAGGCATCGCCTCCTTGAAAATCACCCAAAAAGCATAGCCCATTGCTCCCGCTAAAACCAGGGAATTGACCAGGCCTAACATCATTTGACGCATGCGGTTTTTGAATGAGAAAATCGTTATTAGCGTGATAACCGTCGATAAAGTCACTAAAAGGGCAATCGCGATATTGCTGTGTGCGGCTACTTCTTTTCCGTTTTGGAATAATTGCCATTGGTTCGAGAAAAGCTCTGCTTTTTGGCCTGAAGTACCTATTTTTTGCCAAATAGAAATGCCCGATGTCGCGATCGCATTGCCAATAATCGCTAAGGCTAAGAAAAGGGTTTGTGGTCTTTGAATCATAATTTTTTATCAATGAATAGGCGAAATTACGCATTTTCTGCAAAAAGCTTCGCCGCAATTTTTGCCGAAGATAAACAAAGCGGAATTCCTCCGCCCGGATGTACGCTGCCGCCCACCCAATACAGGTTTTTGATGGCCTTCCGGTAATTCGGGTGGCGCAAAAAGGCCGCGAAACGGTTGTTCGACGCATTTCCGTACAAAGCTCCACCGGCTGACGAAGATCTCGCCTCGATGCTGCGTGGGTCTAATAGGTCCTCTGCTACGATGTGTTTCTCGATGTCTACGCCTAAGTTTCTCGAAAGTTTTTCGATTACATTTTTTCTCATTTTCGCTACCAATGCCTCCCAATCCTGTCCCTCGTTCGCCGGAACGTTCATCAAGATAAACCAGTTTTCGCCACCTGCAGGCGCATCTGATTTTTCTACCTTCGAAGAGATATGTAGGTAAATGGTCGGGTCGTCGTTGATGGTTTGGTCTTCGAAGATGGCCTTGAATTCGCCCTGATAATCGTCCGAGAAGAAGATGTTGTGCACGCCTAATTCATTGAAACTACGGTCCATTCCCCAGTAGAAGATGATGCCGGAGCTGGATTTGGGTTGATTTAAGAGCTTTTTCGGTTGTGGTTCTTGTGATAGGAGTTTTGTGTAACTCGGGCGGATGTCTGCGTTGCAGGCAATGTAGTCAAAGGTATAATTTCCTTTTTCAGTCTCTATTCCGGTGGCTGTATTGTTTTCAGTTGTAATGCGGGATACTTTCTCATTGAAGTGAAAGTTCACACTTAGTTCTTCGGCGAGGCGGTGCAGCGCCCGAGGAATGCTGATGATGCCGCCTTTTGGGAAAAAAGCACCAATGTTGTATTCTAAATGGGGAATAATCGATAAAGTTGCCGGCGTTTGGTAAGGGTCCGAGCCGTTGTAGGTGGCGTAGCGGTCAAAAAGCTGGACCGTTTTCGGATTCTTAAAACGCTTCGCGTGGGAGCGGTGCATCGTGTTGAAAAGACCTAGGCGCGGGATATTCAGGTAGCCTTTCAGGGCTTTAGGCCCCGTCCAGGTGGAGAAGGAATGCAAAGAGTTATCCAAGAAAAGCTCACTAATGATGTGGTAATTTTCTCCGATTTCGCGTAAAAAACGGGCTACATTCTCGGAGGATTCTCCTAATTGCGAAGCAATCGCCGCCGCTGTTTCTGCGGGTGCAGCGTTCGTTTGCAAGCGTGTGCCATCTTCCCAAAAGTAGCGGCAAATCTCTGGCAATCTTTCATAGCTGAAATAGTCGCGGGGATTTTTGCCTGCCAGCGTGAAGAGTTCGTCCACTAAATGGGGCATCGTGAATAGAGAGGGCCCGGCGTCAAAACGAAATCCGTTGGTTTCGATTTGGGCTAATTTGCCTCCTGGATAGGAATTCGCTTCGAAAACGGTGACTTGGTGGCCCGCCACCGCACTGCGAATGGCAAAGCCCAAACTACCCATTCCTGATCCAACAATCCCTATTTTTGACATAATTCAAAATTAAGTAAAAAAGAATAAAGCCCTAAATGTTTTTCTCTCCCTGCTCTTTTCTGTAATTTTGCCCGAATTTTAATATTTTCTATGCTACGTACACATACAAATGGCGAATTGCGCATCGAGCACGCGGGCACTGAGGTAACTCTTTGTGGCTGGGTTCAGCGTTCACGTGATAAAGGGGGGATGATTTGGGTGGATCTTCGGGATCGTTACGGGGTCACTCAATTGATGTTAGAGGAGGGGAAATCGTCTGCGGAGGCTTTGGCATTAGCCAGAGGATTAGGCCGTGAATTCGTCGTAGAAGCGAAAGGGGTCGTGGTAGAGCGTTTGTCGAAAAACGACAAAATGCCCACTGGCGATATCGAAATCAAAGTAAAAGAATTGCGCGTATTGAATCCGGCAAAATTACCTCCGTTCTTGATCGAGGACGAGACCGATGGCGGCGATGATATCCGTATGAAATACCGTTATTTAGACTTGCGCCGAAACCCAATTCGCGAAAGTTTGCAATTGCGCCACCACGTGGGTCGCGAAGTGCGTAATTACTTAGATAAGCAAGATTTTATCGAGGTGGAAACACCTGTATTAATTAAATCAACACCAGAGGGCGCGCGCGATTTCGTCGTGCCATCTCGGATGAATCCAGGCGAATTTTATGCCTTACCGCAGTCTCCACAAACTTTTAAGCAATTATTGATGGTGTCCGGTTTCGACCGTTACTACCAAATTGTGAAGTGTTTCCGGGACGAAGATTTGCGTGCGGATCGCCAGCCAGAATTTACTCAAATCGACTGCGAAATGTCGTTCGTGGAGCAAGAAGATATCCTGAATATGTTTGAGGGATTGATTCGTCACCTGTTCCAAAACGTAAAAGGTCTTGATATAGGTCAAGTGCCACGTATGACCTACGCGGATGCAATGAAAAACTACGGTTCTGATAAGCCGGACATTCGTTTCGATATGAAATTCGTGGAATTGAAAGGCGAGGGTGTGGATTTGACGTCTGGCAAAGATTTCCAAGTTTTCGATGCAGCGAACACGGTGGTAGGTATCTGCGTGAAAGGCGCAGCGGAATATACCCGCAAGCAAATCGATGAATTAACTGATTTTGTTCGCCGCCCACAAATCGGTGCGAAAGGATTGATTTACGCTCGCGTTCAAGCGGACGGCGTAGTGAAATCTTCTGTAGATAAATTCTACTCAGAAGCTGATCTAGCGACTTGGGCTGCGGCATTTAACGCAGAGCCAGGCGACTTGATTTTAGTACTTTCAGGTGAAGGCGATAAGGTGCGCAAGCAATTAAATGAGCTTCGTTTAGAAATGGGAACGCGTATGGGATTACGTGACCCGAATAATTACAAAGTACACTGGGTGGTAGATTTCCCACTATTAGAGTACGGTGAGGAAGAAGATCGCTGGTTTGCGATGCACCATCCGTTCACGAGCCCTAAGCCAGAAGATATTCCATTGATGTTAGCTGGTGAATTCGGCAAAGTACGTGCAAACGCATACGATTTAGTCGTGAATGGAGTAGAAGTGGGCGGAGGTTCGATTCGGATCTTCCAAAAAGATTTACAATCAAAAATGTTCGAAGTCCTTGGATTCACTCCGGAGGAGGCGCAAGCGCAATTTGGATTCTTATTAGATGCCTTTGAATATGGGGCGCCGCCACATGGTGGTTTGGCCTTTGGTTTTGACCGTCTTTGCTCTTTATTCGGTGGAACAGATTCGATTCGTGATTACATCGCATTCCCTAAGAACAACGCGGGGCGTGATGTGATGATTGATTCGCCATCGCCACTAGCGCAAGCGCAGTTAGATGAATTGAAGATTAAAACGACGGTTTAGTCGATTTGATAGGAAAAAAAGGGGGCCGCGCAGCGGCCCCCTTTTTTTATAAACTAAAGTAAGCTTAGAAATCGTAATGAAAAACGGGGCTTGTCCATTCTCCCGCGTTGATATTGATGACTTCCTTGATTTCGCCGTGGTGAATATCAAATACCCAGCCGTGTAGATGGGGGAATTTGCGTTTCTCCCAGGCCTTTTGAACGATGGTTGTTTTGGCCAAATTCTGAATCTGTTCCGCTACATTCAATTCGACTAAGCGGTTAAATCGAGCCGTTTCATCCGTGATATTTTGCAGATCCTCATAGTGCTTTTCATACACTTCTTTTATGTTACGAAGCCACTTGTTGATTAAACCAAAATCGTGATTCGTCATCGCCGCTTTTACACCTCCACAGTTATAATGACCGCAGACAATAATGTGTTTTACTTCTAAAACCTCCACCGCATATTGCAAGACGGACAATAGATTGATGTCCGTATGCACCACCATATTTGCTACATTTCGGTGAACGAAAATATCACCTGGATCTGCATGTGTGATTTCCTCAGCTGGAACCCGGCTATCTGCACAGCCGATCCATAGGAAAAGAGGATTTTGGTCTTTTGATAAATTATCGAAATAAGTAGGGTCTAATTCTAGACGCTCACTTGCCCAAGCCTTATTGCTTAAGAGTAATTTTTTATATTCTTTCATCTTATTTCTTTTTAAGGTCGACTTCGATGCCGCGTTCTTGTGCTGTACTTATAAACTCCTGGATCAATAGGTTAATATCGTGGTCCATAAAATGCACTTTGGTCGTATCGATATATACTTCCGATCCTGTTGGAATTTTACGCAATGTTTCCTTTAGGGACATTTTATGTAAAAAGGTGACATCTTTCTGAAATTTAATTAAAATTTCATTTCCATTTTTGAAAACAGTAAAGACGGATGAATAATTCGTGATAACTACAAATACCAAACCAACTAAAGTTCCCACGAAAATTCCCCATAATAAATCTACTCCTACCACTACAGCTACTGTGATTAAAAAGGGAACATATTGTTTCCAGCCTTCTGCAAATACTTTTTTGAATTCCTTAGGATGGGCAAGTTTATAGCCAGTATATAACAGGATACTAGCTAGGCAGGCGAGGGGGATCTTATTTAAATAAAGCGGCAAAAGCATTACCGCCACAATTAATAAAATACCGTGAAAGAATCCGGACATACGACTTTTACCTCCTGAATATATGTTAGTCGATGAGCGTACAATAACAGAAGTAATAGGTAAGCCACCTAAGAGTCCACTGACCACGTTTCCAGCGCCTTGTGCCAGCAATTCGCGGTCAGGCGAGGAGATTCTTTTGAGCGGATCTAGCGAGTCTGTCGCCTCCAGGGATAAAAGTGATTCTAATGTCGCGACGATAGCTAAAGTTAAGGCAATAGAATATACTTTCGGGTGGCTTAAAAAGCTCCAGTCAGGAGAGATGAGTCCTGCAAAGATTTCGCTGGTTGAGGCAAAAATGGGAAGGTTGACCATATGATCCATTGAATCTCCTAAGTACCAGTCTGGATTCCAGCTAGCCAGTCCTTCATTAATTCCCACTCCAGCTAACACCACAAAAAGGGAGGCCGGTAGTGCATTCATCCAGGCGAATTTTTGGCCTAGTTTCGTCCAAGAAAATAAGATAATAAGTCCTAAAAGGGAAATAAGTAGCGCGCCCATTTTGATAGAAGCGAGCGATTTCAAAATCTCTGTAAAGGTATTTTCTCCATCTTTTTGGTCAAATTCGAATTCTCCAATAAAGTCCAAATCATCCCCAATTGCATGTGGAATCTGTTTTAAAATGATGACAATTCCAATCGCCACCAGCATACCACGTATGACTGACGAAGGAAAAAATCCACCAATCTTTCCTAATTTCAAAAGGCCTAAGGCTACCTGAATGAGGCCAGCGATAATCACCGCAACTAAAAATCCGGGGAAAGAACCTAGGTCACCAATAGCTGTTGCGACTATAATAGTTAGACCAGCAGCAGGGCCACTCACAGAGAGTTCTGATCCAGATAAAAGTGAGACAAGTGTTCCTCCTACAATTCCTGCCACTAGGCCGGCTAATAGGGGGGCTCCTGATGCGAGAGCGATGCCTAGGCAAAGGGGTAATGCGACTAAAAAGACGGCAATGCCTGATTTCCAATCCCCTTTAATGAAGGATTGAATGTATTCTGATTGTTTCATAAGCTTGTTTAATTAATGAACTGATTATTTAAATTAAACAGGAATATCGGGTGGAGTTAGCGGGGTACACATAAATCCTGCTGATAATATAAATTGTAGTTCAGCTAATTTATTTTTGGAGGGGATAACTGTAAATACAAAAATAGGATGAGAGCGAACAATCCCTTCTTCTTGAGGAAGGTCATCCTCTTCGGAATCTTCGTCATCCGGGTTTAAAGGGGGGAATTTTACCGGTTTATGCTGTGAAATGGGTTCCTTGGTTTGAAAAATAATTTTAGACTGTTGATCCCGTTCTTGAATCAAAATAGGATCAGCCGTATCAAATTTATCTGCTCTATATTTCCACTCTTTTTTAAGGCGACCACCAGAACCTACCTCATGGTATTCACGCCAAATCCCCACCTTAACACTATCATCTAATTTCCCCGCTTCTTTTAAGTTACCATTCGCATAAAAAGACTGATAAGTACCTCTAACTTTTCCATATTGGCGCGGTATAACCTCTTTAATTTTCTTTTTCGAGGCATCATAATACTGAAAGTACGAGCCTTTTAAGAAACCTTTTTGATAATAAACCTTATTCTCTAATTCATTTTCAGGACCATAGTTTTCCCATCTACCATCCTTAACTCCCATATAATAAAAGCCTTCTTCCACGAGTTTTTGATTTACATATTTTTTGAAAGGGCCATGGCAAATCTGTGCATTTTTTGCCTCTTTAAGTGGAATAGTTGTAACGCGGGATTGTGCGGGATCGAAAATGGAAATTTCCTGTAAATAAGGACTTAGGGCCTCGTCTTCCACATATTTCACGACATGTGCCTCCTCAGCAGTCATGCGGACACCGCTACCATAGCTGCCTAATCTAATTTCTGTTTTGATACCCACATATTCATCTTTAGGCTGTAGTTTCTTTTTAGCGGTTTTCACTATTTTTTTACCCAAATCCTTCACACCAAGACTTTCAATAAAGGCTTTGCTGTCCTCTTTGAATTTTTTAGCCTCTTTAGCTTTTTCTTCTAGTCCTGTGGAGAGTCTGCCATTAAATAAACCGTTTTCGTGAACGGTGGTATCTATCAGGGGCTTGTTGGTAGAAATTACCCTATTCTGTGCTTGAGCAGTTAAGCTCAGACTTAGTATTATGCTAAAAAGTAGAAAGCGTGAAAGCATTAATTTGCTTAAAAAGATTTCCTAAAACTACGAATTAAACTTATTACCTGAGAGACTTTATGTATTTTTGCATGGATTTTTTTGAAGCCTTATTTGAATCATTCATTGGAAAAACAAGCAAAAATATATGTAGCAGGTCACCGTGGAATGGTGGGTTCCGCTATCGTGCGTAAATTAAAGAGAGAAGGGTACACGAATTTAGTGCTGAAAACTTCGGCAGAATTAGATTTACGTGACCAAGTAAAAGTAGCTGACTTTTTCGCTGCAGAAAAACCTGATTACGTCTTTTTAGCGGCGGCTAAAGTAGGGGGCATCGTCGCGAATAATACTTACCGCGCTGATTTCTTATATGAGAATTTAGCCATCCAAAATAACATCATTCATTCTTCCTTTGTCAATAAGGTAAAGAAATTACAGTTTTTAGGATCCTCTTGCATCTACCCTAAGTTAGCACCTCAGCCTCTGAAGGAGTCGTATTTATTAAGTGGATATTTGGAGGAGACGAATGAGCCTTATGCTATTGCAAAGATCGCCGGCATCAAAATGTGTGAGGCGTACCGCGCACAATATGGATGTGATTTTATCTCCGTTATGCCGACAAACTTGTACGGGCCTAACGATAATTATGATTTAGAAAACTCTCACGTCTTACCTGCAATGATTCGCAAGTTTCAGGAGGCTAAAGAACGAGGGGAAGCTTCGATGACACTTTGGGGAACGGGTTCACCTATGCGGGAGTTCTTGCATGCAGATGATTTAGCGGACGCCTGTGTCTATTTAATGGAAACTTATAGCGATGCTGAACTAGTAAATATAGGAACCGGGATCGATGTAACGATTAAAGAATTAGCCGAAACCGTGAAAGAAATAGTGGACTTTACGGGTACTATCGATTGGGATAGCACAAGACCTGATGGGACCCCACGTAAATTAATGGATGTATCTAAATTGCATTCTCTAGGCTGGAAACATAAAATCGAATTAAAAGAGGGAATTTCATTAGCCTACCAAGATTTCTTAACGAATGTCAGTATTCGCAAATAATGGAGGAAAAAGAGTGGTTTAGTACCTGGTTTGATTCCCCTTATTATCACATTCTCTATGCAAAAAGGGATGAAAATGAAGCAGCCAAATTTATTGCCTCCTTGCAGCAAAAGTTAAACTTAGCCGACGGTTCGCGTGTATTGGATGCTGCCTGTGGAAAGGGAAGGCATGCGATAACACTTAGTCAATTAGGCTTTACTGTGGATGCATTCGATCTTTCACCTGCTAATATTGAGGCCGCTCAAGTTTTCGAATGTCCTGACCTTCTTTTTTTCGTACACGATATACGGGAGGCATTGCCGCTTCAAAATGAATACGATGCTATTTTTAATTTCTTTACCAGTTTCGGTTATTTTGATAATCGAATGGATAATCAAAAAGCCTTTGATACTTTCGCCGGGGGCTTGAAAAAAGGGGGAATTCTTGTGCTTGATTTCTTTAATCCCACCTATGTATTAGCTAATTTAGTCTCTTCAGAAACGGTTGAACGTCAAGGAATTTCTTTTCAAATCAAACGATGGTCAGATGCCGGTTATCTGTATAAATCGATTGATTTTACAGACAAGGGTACAACCTATTCATTTGTGGAAAAAGTGGAGTTAGTTACTAAAAACGATTTTCTGGCGTATGCTGCTCAAGCTGGCCTTCAACTCGTTGATTTCAAAGGAAGCTATTCGCTAACTTCCTTTGATGAAATCAACTCGCCAAGAATGATTTTTATTTGGTCAAAAAATTAGTTTTTAACGAATTTGATGGAAACTGACTCCTCCAATTCCGGAAAACTAAGAATATAATTTCCTCTATTCAGTTTAGAGACATCTAATTTGATCGCAAAATTCTCAACAGCAATCGTTTCTTCCTGAATTATCCTTCCTTGAAAATCACTAATTCGTATTCGGTAGTTCGAGGCTCCATAATTTTTAGGTAGACCTACGGTTAACAGATGATTACTTGGGTTAGGATAGGCATAAAAACTCGAGTTAGGATTATCCAAGCTCGTAGCCAAAATGATAATCCCTAAAGAGGCTGAGGTAAGGCAGCCATTAGCATCCTTCAATCTAACCTTATAGGTTCCATTTGAGGTGGGCTTATACGTAGTTGAGGTGGCACCTACTATAGCAACATCGTTAAAGAACCATTGAATTTCTGTTCCTGCTGATGTTGTCAAAATACCTTTATCGAAGGATATTGTTGGCTCTTCTGGAGTCGTTGTTGTAATGGCGCTAACGGGAGAAACAACTGGACAAGACCCATTAAAGCTGGCATTTACTTGGTAATTTCCGGTAGTACTTACTTCTAATTTATTGGTAGTTGCCCCTATAATTGATACGCCGTTTTTTAACCATTGATACGTTGGATTTCCAGAGGCAGCAGTTGCCGTTATCGTTAATTTATCTCCAACACATACTTTAGAAGCACCGGCAGGACTAACGGTGATTACAGGGCTGGTTCCCGTCGTGACCGCCACCTGAACTCTAGGGCTTGGGCAAGCATAGGATTTGAATTTCATGCCATATAGATAATAAAACGCGGATTGAATTTCACCACCGTTAAATAAAGCTCCAGTTAAAGTTAAGACTCCAGGAATCGTATAGGGATACCCAATGTTTGTAACAGCATTTACCGTATCGGCCTTCGTGCGGTTACTTCTAAATATAGAGGCTCCATTTGAACACACATGAGATAAAATATAATTACCTGCTTTAGGGAACGGTAAATTAAGGACAACGGTTTGTCCAGGGTCTGTTTTATCGTCAATCAACTGGCTGCTCACTGTAGTGGAATTAGATTGAGTTCTAGTGGCTACTAAATCTTTACTAATAGAAGCAATTAATTCTCCCGTGTCTTTATTAAAAATACCGAAAGTGACTGTTCCCGAAGTTCCAATGTAGACTGTTGCGCTTTCTAGAATGGTCGGTTGTGTTACCACAAAGATGGGTTCTGGTCCAAAATTTGAATAATAACTACCTCCACCAAAATCTGATTTTGCTGCCGGACCTACCGTACCACTAAAGTTATTGAATGCAGCAAAGAAGGTACCAGTGTTAGTTGCCTTAAGTGTTGCTCCAGAGCCAATTAAGGTATTGCCGTTGTACCATAATGGGCTTCCATTCGAAGCAGAAAGAGTTAATTCTGTTGAATTGGCGCAAATTGTGCCTGTCACAACAGGAGGCGCTGGACTACTTATTGTAATAGAGTTTGTGACAAGGTCGTTCGTTGTATTTTGATCGCCTGTCAGTTGACTGCTTAGTTGAAGCGAATACGTACTTCCAGCTACCAATGTCATATTTCCCGATAAGATGACATCCGCTTCACGATTTGAAGCCAAAGTACTGATGATTCCTGTAGCTGTTCCCACCAAAGTACTGCCATTTTTGATCTCTAATTTGACAGAAACATTTGTTTGAGTGGCCGAACCTACGTTTTTAACTCTTGCATTAAAGGTCGTATTCCCGGCACTTGCACAAAAACTTTCTGTTGATTGTGATACGGAAATAGCACTAAAATCTTTAGATGCTTGTACTATTTGCAGGGAATAATCTTTCGTTTCACCTGAGCTAATACTGCCACAGGAAGGGGCTAAATTAGATCCTGATCCATTTTCAATTACCCAACGCATTCGGTAGTAATCGTCTTGCTTTAAAGTGCTCGGAATTTTTATAGTACCGTTTGCGGTCGAAACGGTAGTATTTTGGGAGTTATACAATTCCTCCCCAGTATCCGCAAAATCTCCATCTTGATTCCAATCTGCAAATAACTTTACTTGTTTAGCACTCGTATTTTTAAAATTAAATTTAGCGGCGATATTCTCACCTAACTCAGCTTTAAAAACAGGACTTAGGCCCGTAGAATCTTTAGCAGTACCTAAGGTAAACGTTTGTAGGTTGCTTGTGTTAGTGGTCGGTGCGAGATTACAATAGGATGAACCTCCAATTCCAGACACCACTAATCCAAAGTCTTGACGGTTATTCTTTAAGGCTCCTTTTTGGCTAACGGTTAAAGTGAAACTTTGTCCTGGAAGGGGATTGTTTATCAAGATTTGTTCCACATTATCGCGGATATTATCAGCAGCAACAGGCAATGCCTCTGGTGAGGCTGGGTTTAATGTAAAGGGAAAGAAAGTTGAGGAGCCACTAGTCAATCGAATATCTAGATCGTTTATCAGACGAGGCGTCCTGTCATTTAATTGAGAGGAAGTAGCTGCCTCTGGATCTGTCCAGGCAATGGTGGCTTTCAATGGCCCTTTACCAGAACTGACTAAGGTATATGTTTTTGATTGACCTTGATTTAAAAAACTTTCAGCCAATAAATGTGATGCACTTTTATTTCGAACAACCTCTGCTGCTTTGTCTAACTGTATTAATCCATAGCCTGTTTTGTAGTCCGGCCCAGGTGTTTCCATGTCTAATGCGGTATGAATGGCAATCGCCTTCAACGTGGAGGAGAGCATGAAGTTATTATTATTTAGACGATTGTATAATTGTTGAATCAAATAGAAGGATCCAGCAGCCTGAGGAGTCGCCATGGAGGTACCACCCTTTGTTGAATAGGCTTGGTCGTTTGTAATACCAGTAGAAAACATACTTGTTCCGATGGCCATGACATCTGGTTTTATTCTACCATCGTCTGTGGGTCCCCAACTCGTAAAATTTGAAATGCTCACTTCAGATGCCTTCGTAGGAATTAATGAGCTTAGGTTTGCCGCCCCTACGGTTAAGATATTTTTGGCTGTTCCAGAAGTAGAAATAATATCATAGCCATCATTTTTTGATCTAGCTATATTAGAAGAGTCGGTGGATGTTTTTAAGAAATAATATTCTCCAGCTTCTGGTCCATTTTCACTTCTATTATTTCCGGCAGACTTGAAGATTAAATAGTTAGGACTAT
>CAILUB010000333.1 GCA_903837305.1 uncultured Cytophagaceae bacterium | reverse complement strand
TCGAAATATCAATAAAATCACGTAACCAATTAAGGGAAATTTTCATCTGTCTAATTAACGAGTAAGCTTCATTTTGTAATCCACGGAAACTTTTCCTCGCGTGATATCACTTAACTTATTTTTGATGAGGCGCTTTTTCACAGGATTCAAATGATCCGTGAATAAGATACCTTCGATATGATCGTATTCATGTTGGATAATGCGAGCGGCTAAGCTTTCGAAAATATCCGTTCTTTCTTCGCCTTGCTCTGTCCAATAATGGATTTTTACATACTCAGGGCGATACACTTCGCCGCGAATTCCTGGGATAGAAAGACATCCTTCCTCGAATCCCCATTCGTCGCCTGTTTCTTCTAAAATAGTCGGATTGACAAACACTTTCTTGAAATCAATTAAAGACTCATCCACGTCCTCGTCCTTTTCTCCTTCGTTCATTGGGCGTCCATCCACCACAAACAAGCGAATGTCCATTCCGATCTGTGGCGCAGCTAAACCCACTCCACTGGCAGCATACATGGTCTCAAACATATCTTCCGATAATTTGATTAAATCCAAACTACCTAATTCAATAGGAGAAGCAACTTTTCGTAAAACGGGATCCCCGTAGGGAATAATTGGATAGATCATGTCTAATAGAGCAATGCAAACAACAAATTTAGCAGAATTTATCCTTTGTTTTTCGTAATTTGCACGGATTTTTAACCTAAGTGAGATTTAATAAACAGAATATGAATAGAAACTTCTTTAAGGCACATCCTTGGCATGGTGTACAGATTGGGGACCAAATGCCTGAATTAGTGACTGCATTTATTGAAATTGTTCCTACTGATACAGTTAAGTATGAGATAGATAAGCAAACGGGCTATTTGAAAATTGATCGCCCGCAGAAATTTTCTAATATTGTACCTGCCTTGTATGGCTTTTTGCCACAAACGTATTGTTCAGATGGTATTGCTGAGCTAGCTCGCAAGTATTCTGGAAAGGATATAGAAAGAGGAGATGGGGATCCGTTGGATATTTTAGTGCTTTCAGAGCGTGCCATCACGCATGGAGATATTTTATGTCAGGCGATTCCGATTGGAGGAATTCGCATGATTGACAAGGGTGAGGCGGATGATAAAATTATTGCGGTATTAAAGGATGATCCGATTTATGGCAGATGGAAAGATATTTCTGATGCGCCTAAAGATATTGTAGAGCGTTTAAGACATTATTTTTGGACGTATAAAATGTTGCCAGGAGAAACCTCTTCAAATTCGGTTGATATTGACGATATTTATGGTCGCGAGGTCGCTTATGAAGTAATTCGCCAAGCGCGCGAAGATTACCGTAAAAACTTTGGTTAGAAACTTTATAAATAGAAAGTTATGTGGCAATTTGTCAAGTATTCATTAGCGACTGTTTTCGGTCTATTTCTTTTTTTTATTGTCTCTTTATTGCTTCTGGCTGGCGTAGGTGCCGCGATAGGTAGTTCAGATGAGGTATATGATTTGAAAGACAATTCTGTATTACGACTCGATTTGAATCGTCCGATCGTGGAAAATGCATCGACGGAGGATAATCCATTTTCAGCTTTAACAGATACGTATTTTGCACCGACTGAAAATGTAGGTTTGATTCAAGTTTTATCAGCCTTAGAGCGCGCAAAGGTAGATCCTAAAATCAAGGGAATTTATTTAGATGCTAGTTTTCCGATGGCAGGCTATGCTCAACTTTCTGAAATTCGGGAGGCTATTCAGAAGTTCCAAAAATCAGGCAAATTTGTCTATGCGTATGCGAATTCCTACACCGAAAAGGGGTATTATATCGCCTCTGTGGCGGATAAGACGTATTTAAATCCGAACGGTTTGTTGGATTTTAATGGCATTAGCGTTCAGTACACGTTCTACAAAAAAGCTTTGGACAAATTAGACATAGAGCCTTTAGTGTTTCGGGTAGGAACCTATAAGTCAGCGGTGGAGCCTTTCATCCGAGAGGATATGAGCGAAGAAAGCAAGGCGCAGACCTCGTCTTTCTTGCAATCAATTAACACCTATATTTTCGATAAAATTGGGCGTAGCAAGAATATTCCTGTGCGCAAATTAGATCAGATTGCCGATAGTTTACAAGCATTTGAACCTTCGTCTGCGGAGAAATTGGGGATGATTAAACAAGGGTATTGGGATGAATTTGAGTCCTTGCTTCTGAAGGCGTCAGGGGAGAAAGAAAAAGTGAAGTATGTTTCTTTGAATAATTACTTAAATGCTAAAAACCCGATTGATGAAGTGGAAGGTAAAGATCGAATAGCGGTTTTGGTAGCTGAGGGTGAGATTTCTGGAACAAGAGCTAGTGAGGGGAATATTGGTTCTGATGATTTCGTGAAAGAATTGAAGAAATTGCGGGAGAGTAAGTCTGTAAAAGCGATCGTGCTTCGCATCGATTCTCCAGGTGGATCTTCTTTAGCCTCAGATATCATGTGGCGCGAGATTGAGCTAACAAAGAAAGTGAAACCAATTATTTCCTCTATGTCTAATTATGCTGCATCTGGCGGTTATTACATGGCGATGGGAACAGATGTGATTGTGGCACAACCGACGACGATTACGGGTTCGATAGGAATCTTTGCGGCGTGGTTTAATGTGGATAATTTCTTGAAAAATACCTTGGGGATTACCCAGGATCACGTAGATACGCATGCGAATTCGAATTTTATGAAATCAGCTGGGGCATTGACAGATTTTCAAAAATCAGTGGTACAAAATTCGGTGAATAAAGGCTATCTGTCGTTTACTACTAAAGCGGCTGCAGGTCGTAAGATGACGTTGCAACGTTTGCAATCATTAGCAGGTGGGCGTGTTTGGACAGGTGCACAGGCAAAACAAGTGGGTTTAGTAGATGAGTTGGGTGGTTTAGATAAGGCAATTGAGATCGCAGCATCTAAGGCGAAGTTAAAACCTGGCGCATACAAAGTAGCGGTTTACCCGAAGGCTAAATCTTTTGTGGATGAGTTGTTGAGTACAGCAACGTCTGAATCTTCACTTTCGGAGCGTTTGCTTGCAAAGAATATCCCTTGGGCATCGTCTGTTTTAGAGGTGAATCGTTGGAAAAAAAGAGAAGGCTTCTTAGCAATGATGCCTTATTTAATGGAATTTGAATAGAAATAAAGTTTATATGGTACGTACTAATTGGACTCGTGAAGAGGTAGAAAAAATATACAACCAACCCTTTTTGGATTTGGTCTATCAAGCGGCGACGGTGCACCGCGAGAATTTTGACCCGAATGAGGTTCAAATCTCGACGCTACTTTCCATCAAAACTGGAGGTTGTCCTGAGGATTGTTCTTATTGCTCTCAAGCCGCTCGTTACCACACGAATGTGAAAGTGCAAAAATTACTTCCTTATGAGGAGGTGATCCAAGCAGCTAATCGCGCAAAAGACAATGGAAGTTCTCGTTTCTGTATGGGAGCGGCTTGGCGTGAGGTGCGTGATAACAAGGACTTTGACCGTGTATTAGACATGGTGAAAGGCGTAAACTCGCTAGGTATGGAGGTTTGCTGTACGTTAGGGATGTTGTCAGAGGAACAAGCACAGAAATTAAAAGACGCAGGCCTTTATGCCTACAACCACAATATTGATACGAGTGAAGAATATTACGAGGACGTTATTTCCACGCGTACCTATGATGATCGTTTAGAGACTTTAGGTAATGTGCGTAAGGCAAATTTATCTGTTTGTTCTGGAGGCATTATTGGAATGGGCGAAAGTGCAGGAGATCGCATCGGAATGCTGTTGACTCTGGCGAATTTGCCGGAGCATCCAGAATCAGTTCCGGTTAACAATTTAGTTCCAGTAGAAGGTACGCCTTTTGAGAATCAAAAGACGGCGTCTGTTTGGGATTTAGTTCGCGTGATTGCAACCGCTAGAATCATGATGCCAAAGTCCGCAGTTCGATTATCTGCAGGTCGTTTAGAATTAAACTACGAAGGCCAGGCTTTCTGCTTCCTGGCAGGGGCAAATTCGATCTTCTCTGGTGATGTTTTATTAACTACACCTAACCCGGATACGAAATCGGACCAGGAATTATTCCAAATTTTGAGTATTAAGCCAAAGGCAGCCTTCAAAGATGCGCATAAATCGGGAATTGAATTCAATCAGATTCCAAGTGCGCAAGGCTTAGAGCATTCGCACTAGTTTATACAAAAATGAAAAAAGCGCTATTTCGAAAGAGGTAGCGCTTTTTTTATAGGCTTTTCTGCATCCGGTAATGTTGAATTTCTCCGAACAACAAATAGGATTCCGCTACAATGGTATACCCTATCGCTTGGTAAAAAGGCACCGCATTTTCCCTCGCCTCTAAGACGATTTCTGTCCAACCTTTTTGCACTGCTTTCTCCTCAAGGTAAGCCATAATGGCTTTGCCGATTCCCTTTCCTTGAGCTTTTGTTGCCGTGGCTACGCAGCGCACCTGACCTTGGTTTTCAGCAGACTCGTGCATGCGTGCCACGCCTAAAACCTCAGTGCCTTCCGCCGCTATAGCGTGAATGGCTTGATCCTCATCAGCTAAAACTTCTGATCCTAATGGCTGGTTCCAAGGTTCTCTTAGTACGTTAAAACGCAAGGCATAATAGGCCTTCCAGTCTGAGTCGGTTTGGGGGGATTTTATTTCCAGCATGGTAGTGTAAAAAAAATGGCGCCACCCGCAGGGTGGCGCCATAAATATACTCGATTTCGATCCTATTTTGCAAAGTTCAC
>CAILUB010000332.1 GCA_903837305.1 uncultured Cytophagaceae bacterium | reverse complement strand
GCCGATATCACTACCCAACTGTAACTTAAATACTGGACCTACAAATGGGGGTTGACCACCTATAGGGTATATAAAGAAAATCCTAAAAAATATTCTGAATTGGTTTGGGGTAAATTAAATAATAAAACCCACAAATATAGAATTATTGCCAATACAGTTAAATTATTAAAAAAGAATTTATTGGTTATTTCTACCGTTAAAGGCCAAAGAGGAAAGGCTTTTAGTAATACGGTTATTATATATTCACGACTAATTTCAGAATTAATTTCTATAATAAAAGAAATTACCTCTTCAAAAGAATTCCAAAAATATCTTCCTGGATTTAATGCACGTTTTGAATGGTTGGTGGATTTTGTTAATCACGGCCACAATGATATTTTAAATACTGTTTCCTCTTTTGATGCAAAAAATAAACAGCATTTTCGCCATGAAGTGACTTATTTTCTTGGCTATTTAGAGGATTATTTTTTTATTATTGAAAATAATTAGTTTTAGCATTTTAGCCGCTGCCGCCGAACGCCCCAGGTATTGATAAATACCTGGGTCAAAAGTTTTGACCTCTCTATCCGATTTCTTTGATTCTGCCATTCTCCGAGTAACCAAGGAGCGACCCTTGGGTATCGTTTAACCTACAAGGAGATTAAATAATGCAGACACAATCAGAAAAGTTTTTAACTCAAAATGAATTAGCAGAGATGTGGGGAGTTTCCCCCAATACTTTACGTAAATGGAGATGGGAGGGAAAGGGGCCACGTTTTGTTAAGCTAGGTACCAGGGTTGTTTATCGACAAACTGATATTTTTGCTTTTACCGATCAAGGACTAAGAAATTCTACCTCCGATGCGGGAGGTATTCATGCCTAGGAAATATAAAATTAAGGCAGACTTTCGCCACATCGAAAGGGCGTGTCTGTTTAATATGGGGAGTATTCTAAGACAATGGCTACCAAATGGAAAAATCCAAGGTGGTGAATACGTAGCTTTAAACCCCAAAAGACAAGATAATAGTGAGGGAAGCTTCAAAGTAAATCTAAGGACAGGCTATTGGGCAGATTTTGCATACGATAATGTAAAAGGGCGTTCCATGATATCTCTTGCCTCTTCGTTATTGAAGATCACTGGAGAGGAAAATGGAGGCTTTCATTTTCGTGGCGCAAGTTCGCTCGGCAAGAGTACGGCACTTAATGTCGCCAGCAGTATATTGGGAGGTGGAAAAACACCGTATATCCAACAGTGGAGATCAACCAGTAACGCTCTAGAAGAAACAGCAGAGGCACATAATGATACTCTGCTTTGTTTGGACGAGCTGGGCCAAATAGATGGCAAACAAGCCGGGGAAGTTGCCTACATGCTCGCAAATGGTAGCGGCAAAAGCCGAATGCGAGATAAAGGGGGATTAAGAAAAAAGCATGAATGGAGATTGCTTTTCCTTTCCAGCGGCGAAATATCGCTAGCAGATAAAATGCTAGAGGTAGGAAAACGTGTGCATGCAGGCATGGAAGTCAGATTAATAGATATTCCAGCCGATACAGGCAAGTTTGGGCTATTTGAAGAACTGCATGGTTTCGCTAATGGCGCAGAATTTTCAAGACACCTAAATACTATGTCAAAAAGGTATTATGGTACGGCCATACGTACATTTATCGAATCCTTGGTTGGGCAAGATTGGGAAGAAATACAGAAATTTACAAAAGAGCAGCATGATAAAATGCTTTATGCCTGTGTTTCGGATCACTCAGACGGGCAAGTTAAGCGCGTAGCTGCAAGGTTTGCACTTTTATCTGCTGCCGGATTATTAGCTATTAAAGCTGGCATTCTACCTTTTGAAGATAGTGAAATTTGTAACGCTATAATGAAGTGCTATTCTGCTTGGCTCCAAAATCGAGGTACAGAAGGCAGCTTGGAAATAAAGCATGGTGTAGAACAAGTGGTAAAGTTTTTTGAACAGCATAGCTCAACACGATTTGCTTTAATAAATGCTATGAATAATCAAGCTGGGGATGTTTCTATTAATGATGCAGAGAAAGTAATAAGCCGCGCCGGATATCGGCGAAAAGATAAGGAAGCAAAATATGAATATCTTGTTTTTCCTGCCGTGTTTAGAGAAGAAATTTGTAAAGGTTATGATGCCAGAACTATTTTGAGGGAACTTGCAAAAAGAGGTTTATTGCATACTGAGTCAGATGGCCGCTTAGATAAAAATATACGGCTTCCTGTAGAAGAAGGTAGTAAGCCAAAGCGTATGTATCATTTCTCTTCCTCAATCCTTTCGGGTGGCGATACCAATTAGCGACCTTACCTCTGTTGGTAACATTGGTAACAGCGGTTACAATTTTATAAAATCCTTTAATATCAATGGGTTATTTAAGAGGGGGTGTTACCAAGTATTGGTGTAACGTTTGGTAACACTGGTAACATATGTTACCAGTGTTACCGCTGTGTTACCAACGTGCTGGTAACAATAAAACCCTGAGATAACAACGCTGTTACCGTTGTTCCCAATGTTACCTTCTTTGCAAAGCAATAAATAGAGTCCTTGCTAGTAATGGCTTCAAAGCTGTTGCTTTGAAGCGACATACCACATAATCTCGAGATGGAATGTTTAGGCACATTCTGGGGCTTTACAACCTCGTCCATCAGCGGTTGGCATCAACCGCAATGATGCCGCTTTCCGACCTTTATGGCCGGGAGGCGGCAATTTATGTCCAATGCCTCGCGGCTAAAGATTGCCGCGGTCGTCTGATGGCGACTTGTAAACTCCCGGCTGCCAAAAGCAGCCAAATCCAGAAATGAATTATTTTTTAGGCAAGGTTTAACGACCTTGCCTTTGGATTGGAGTTTTATGTTTAAGCCAACTCTTACGCAATTTATAAGGCAGAAAGAAATATCTGCTAAATTTAGGCAATTAATTTCTATCCCCCCAAATCAGGTAGCCAAGCAAAATCCTGTAGTGCCTTCCAGTACAGTCCATCCTGCTATGATGGGCATGGCCTTTGATTTGTTAATGCGATGCTGTTTGTTTAGGGAATACTCTAAATATTCAAAGATGAAATGGGACTTACGCTTAATAGAGCGTTATGCCTACTATAACAAACCACAACTGTATGACGATGCAGATAAAGAGATAAAAAGGTATTTTAAGGTGGTCAACCCCCATTTGTAGGTCCAGTATTTAAGTTACAGTTGGGTAGTGATATCGGCATGCAGGAAGGGGCTGTAGCGTAAGCGAAAGCGCCTTCCTGCTTGCGAGCCAGTGGAGCTGGTGGTCTATAGCCTAGGCTAGTTTGTGGTCGGATGTGATTGTAGTGATGCCGCCACTGCTCCAG
>CAILUB010000331.1 GCA_903837305.1 uncultured Cytophagaceae bacterium | reverse complement strand
TTTCATTTCCATATGTTTTTGATGTCGGAAATGATGCCTATATTCTCCCGGAATCCCACGAAGCTAGAGAAATAAGAATTTATAAGGCAAATGATTATCCAAAATCATGGGCTCTACATAAAATTATTAAAAGAAATGTAAGTGCAGCTGATACTATTATATTGGAATTTAATAATAAGTTTTGGATGCTAACTAATATCGACACATCTGGTGGTGCTGAACACTGTTCAGAGCTTCACATATTTTATTCTGATTCCTTTGACTCACTTGATTGGACTCCTCTTGCTTTAAATCCGGTAATTTTCGATTCTAGAATTGCTAGAAATGGGGGTGTTATATTTGAAAATAATAAAATTTACAGAGTGTTTCAGATTCAAGAGTTCAATACTTACGGCTCCACTTTTGGCATTGCAGAAATTACAGTGCTTACTGAATCTAGTTATGAAGAACGAATTATTTACCTTGCTGATAAAATTATTAAATCCGATGTTAAGTATAATGGACATACCTTGAGTATTCAGGATAATATTCTAGCCTTGGATAAATTTTAATATGAATTTTTTTTGGTGGATTCTCAGTTTATTAATTCCAAGAAATAAGAAATTAGTTATAATTAACACATTACCAGATTTTGATGATGGATGTAGAGCTTTATTAATTCATTTAAATAAATATGGATTCAAAGTAATTGTAATATCAAATACTAAATATCCTAAAATTCCTTTTTGGTTGAATCATAATCCACCTCAAAAGATATATTATAAGCTTAGTTTTATGGGTATATTTTCATATCACCGTGCTTATTTTGTGATATTTACACATGGTATTTTTTCAAAATTTTTACCAAATAATAAGTTGGTATTAAATATTTGGCACGGGATGCCTATAAAGAAAATTAATATATATGAAAATTCCTCTCAGGATCCAGCTAAATTTTCATATACAATTGCTGAAAAGGATAATTATAGGCAAATAATGTCTTTTGCATTTCAAGTGCCAATCAGTAAAGTTCTATTACTAAGTAATCCACGAATAGATATTTTAAGTATTGGTCAGCGAAAAAATATTGATTCAGTTTTGCCAAGCTATAAGTATTTAGCTATGTGGATGCCTACCTTTAGGGATATAAAGATTGACTCTAATGGCAATCCTGCTGGATTAAATAATTCTTTAGATAGCATTGATTTTTTAGATAAGTGTAATAATTATTTTTATAATAAAAACATCGTTTGTTTATTCAGACCTCACTCGTTATCAAAATTTACATCTGAGAGATTCAGTAATTACTCAAATATTATTTATGTAGATGATAATTTTTTGCAAAAAGTAAAAATGTCAAATTATGAGCTACTTGGAGTAACTGATTTTATGATTACTGACATTTCATCTTGCTATTATGATTATCAGAAAACTGGAAAGCCTATAGTAATTTACTTTGAAGATATAATTGAATATAGTATAAATCGAGGTTTTATAATGCCTCTATTAAATATTTTTAATGAGCCAATATTGACTGATATATTAAGTTTTTTTAATTACATTGACTTCGTTATTAATAAAATAAATACATCCAATATTTCAATTAAAAATAATTCGACTTATACAAAAATATTTATCGAGTCCACGATGATTTAATCATTATTTACATAATTAATTTCAATTAAATTATCCTGCTTCACAGGCACATATTCTATTCAGTTGTGCTATGTTAGCTTCTTGCTATTTACTATCGTTCGCAAATAGTATTTTCAACTTATTTATATACAGTGTTGGGGGAATTGCGCGTGAGGGTAGCTTTTATTGGTAGTGTTGGTGTACCTAATTGTTATGGTGGATTTGAATCTTTTGTAGATAACTGCGGACCACTTATCGCAGAACAAGTTGAGTCGGTCGTTGTAACTTGTGATGCCGCTTTTTATTCCAATAAAAACCCCGTATATAAAGGAGTTCACAGGATTTTTTTGCCGATAGCGGCAAATGGACCATCATCAATTTTTCATGATTTGTTAGCATTTTTTGTTGTTTTCAATTCTTCAACACATATAGTTGTTTTAGGGGTTTCTGGAGGACCCTGGTTTCCACTTTATCGTATTCTTTGTGATCTTTTTGGCAAACGTTTAATTGTTAATGTAGATGGTGTAGAGTGGAGACGCAAAAAGTTTGGGGTCATAAAGCGTTTATTTCTTAAGTGTTTTGATTGGTTTGCTCAAGCTTTCACCCATGTTGTCGTTTATGACAATGATGCTTTAGGATCTTTTATTTACCAATTCGCGCTTGGTAAGTCAGTGATGATTCCATACTCTGGGGATCATATCATTAGGAAAAATTGCATCCAACTAGAGCCCAGATCGGCATTGACTATCTGTCGAATTGAGCCAGAAAATAACATTGAAACCCTTATCCAGGGAGCATTGGATTCATCGCTTTTAAAATATACGATTGTTGGCAATTGGAATGCTAGCGAATATGGAAAATCACTTCGTATGCGCTATCAAGATAATTTCCGTTTGCATTTAATGGATCCAATTTACGACCAAAATGTACTTTGTAAATTACGTGAGCGTTGTGAAATCTATCTCCATGGACATAGTGTGGGCGGTACAAATCCTTCGTTAGTCGAAATGTTGTTTTATGACTGCTACATATTGTGTTTTGATGTCGCGTATAATCGTGCGACTGCTGGTAATTGTGCGGCTTACTTTAATGATTTTAAATCGCTCTCTAATCATATTTCTCAGCTTAATGGGTTCAAATTACCGCGAAATGAAATTCGTAATAAATACATGCGAAAATTAATTGCGAAAGAGTATTTACGGGCGATGTTAAAATAATAAAATATAGAACTATTATCAATTTAATGCTCTGACCTAAGGGCGTGATTTTTTGGTAATGATCTTGGGAAAACTGGTTTATTTTTCGTGGTTTTGTTACTGATGCTGGAGTGGTTGCTTCCTAATGCACTATATGGAACCCGGCATGTTATCAATGCCTTTTACAATCGCGATGAAGTTCATCCTTTCCTAATGCTATTGCTGTAATTGTTGCAAGAGAAATGGGTGGCGCTACCTCAATCCGACAGTCCAGCTCTGTTGAATTATGCCAGTTGCAAGTGTTCCCATGGGTGAAATTAAACTTAACCGCCTATCTCATAAATCGGTAATCGACGAAATAAATATCAAAAATTAATTTTTGATGATTTAAGATAGGGTACTCACCCCATTTTTTTCAAGCTCCTCCAGTAAGGTTGTGGATAGCACTTTTCTGACATGGCGGGCAATATGTTCTGCACTTTGAAACTCTTCAATCGCAAGTAAGCACTTGGGTGCAATAAGCTCTTCAATCTTCTTTTCTAAAAAGTAATCCTGACTACTTTTTAAATGCGCTTTTAATTGGGCTTTGCACTCTTGAATGATTTCTTTATTTTGGATTGGATTAATGGGTTGTGACATCAGGTATTTTCCATAAGGGTGCTAGCGAACTGAAAGTGGGGTAATGTAAATTGAATGGGTTTAAAGCCAAGTTGGGCTATGACAGCGCACACTTTTTTCTCTACTCTTTCAATCAAGGCGGTAGATGAGGCACTACTAAAGAGGTGATAGGGGGCGGTTCCGCTCATCCAGTGTCCGAGCCAGCGCTCAATATCCAAAAGGCTTACTGGATGGGGCTCTGGGTGCAAAAGGCTCGCCATGAACTTGCGGTAAAAGTTTGCCTCCAAGAT
>CAILUB010000330.1 GCA_903837305.1 uncultured Cytophagaceae bacterium | reverse complement strand
CGTAACAAAAATGAACTTGGATTTCTTGGGATTCCCTTTACCAGACATTGATAGAATTGTTGATTTGGTTACGGGAAACAAAGATAGTGAAATAAAAGCATACCGAATTAATCCTATTTTTATTTTATCTTGCAATACATATAGAATTTAGATGAAACCTCAACAAATTACCCTCTTTTCAGCCTCAGCGGGATCAGGTAAAACGTATACCTTGACCATTGAGTATATCAAGATGGCGCTCTGTGAGGTGGAAACTAAGGGATATTTCCGTCGAATTTTAGCTGTTACTTTTACTATAAAGGCAGCTGAAGAAATGCGTCAAAGAATTTTGCATTTTTTAGCAGGAATGGCAGATTACCCCTCCTTTTTACATACTTCTACTTCTGAAGAAGAGAATATTCTAGCTGTTTTAGAAAAAGTTCAAACAGAACTAGCCGATGAGGGGATTATTTTAGATAAAGATATGTTAGCTGCACGAGCCGCTTCTACCTTACAACAAATCCTTCAGGATTATGGATTGTTCTCCGTTATGACCATTGATTCCTTTGTACAAAGATTAAGCGCTTCCTTTGTGGATGAGTTAAATCTTCCTAGTCAGTATGAAGTTTTATTAGATTCTAACGGATTAATCCATGAGCTTATTAATCGGCTTTTAGATCAGGTTAATAGTACGGGTGATGCCGAACTAAGCGAGTTGATTTTATCGTTTGCGAATCAAGAAGTAGCAGAGGGTCGAAATTGGAATCGCATGCGGGATAGCTTGCACGGATTTTTGAAGATTTCCTTAGAAGAGAAATTCTTAGCAATTGAACCGCATTTGGCCCTTTTTCAAGTGAACGACTTCTTGCGTTTGGAAGATCATTTACGTGGTTTACTACATCAGATGTTGGGAGAGGTTAAATCGGTAGCTGATTCGTTTATTCAGATAATAGATTCGCTCGGTCTTCCAGATGCCTTCTATTATTTTGGAGGGACCGGTCCGGTGGGAAATATGCGGTCCTTTTTGCGCAATCCTGAAATTGCAGATAAAGCCTATTCGAATTTTAAGAAAGCAATAGATGGGAATACATGGACTTCCGCTAAAGCAATTGGAGTTGATAAAGCTACAATTGAGCAGTATGCAGCTGAATTAGGTGAATTAGGTAGTCAATTTATTGAATTACAAACACTTTATTTAAAACGCTACAGATTCTTGCATTGGGTGTTGAAGGATTTAAAGAAGCTAGCCTTGTTGAATCTAATTCAGCGTGAAATGCGCGCTTATCAGCAAGAATATTCAGCTATTCCTATATCAGAATTCTCTAAACGGGTGTATGAGGTGATTTCACAGGATCCTATTCCTTTTATTTATGAGAAGTTGGGTGATCGTTATTTCCACATATTCATCGACGAGTTTCAGGATACCTCCATTTTGCAATGGAAAAACTTTATGCCATTGGTCGAAAATGCGACTTCAGTAGGTAAGCAAAGTTTGTTAGTGGGCGATGCAAAACAATCGATCTATAAGTTTAGGGGTGGGGAAGTTAGTTTGATTGCTTCTTTGGCTACCCAGGACCCCTCCTTAGTCGCAGATCATTTTACAGAAGAATCATTAGATGAACAGCGCTTTGATTATTTGCTACATCAAATAGGACCTAAGGCTCTAAATGATAATTACCGTAGTGCGATCGAAGTGGTAGAATTCAATAACCAATTTTACGCCTCTTTAGTTGAGAATGAATCTTTGCTTCAGTTGTGTCCTTTAATTAAACCACTCTATGGCCAAAATTTAACACAAAATCCAAAGGTAGCTCCTTCGCAGTCTAATGGTAAGGTGGATTTACTAGTCTATCATAAGTCTAAAGAGACCTTTGGTTTTACGGAACCTGAAAATGAGTTTATGTTTGAGCAGGTGATGAATCTGATTCGGCATAATCGGAGTATTGGATTTAGGTACCAAGATTTGGCTATTCTTACACGGAAGAATAAACATTCACGTTATTTGGCTTTACGATTGAAAGAAGAAGGAATTCCTGTCATTTCGTCGGATTCTTTATTAGTGCATTATTCCCCTGTTGTTGGATTTATTTTGTCCTATTTAGCTTTGTCTGAGCATCCAAAAGAATCTCTTCACTTATATGAATTGATTTATCAGTATGCAGAAATAAAGGGCCAGGTTGTTTCTGCCACAGATTTAGTCTTTGTCGAGTCATTAGCAGGTGATGCTTTTGAAAAGGCATTACTTTATTTTCAAACTAAGCATATTCAGGTTCCTGTCTTTTCTGATTTATTGCGTTGGGTGTATGATCTTGTTTCTGCTTTTGATTTATTGAATGATGTAAGTGGCCAAGAATATCTTTGGAAGTTCCTAGACGTATTAAATGAATATGTGCTTTTGAAGGATAAATTAGTTGCAGGTTTTTTGCAGCATTTTAACCAAAACCGAAACTCCTATTGTATTTCTAGTTCGAATCAAGAAGATGCGGTTACTATTTCAAGTATTCATAAGTCCAAAGGCTTAGAATATCCGGTGGTGATTCTTCCATTCGTTCATTGGACTTTTCAGGCGGATTCAGAAAAGATTTGGTACGAAATAGGTGAGGAGGAATCGGCTGATTTGCAATTGAGTGAAACTTCACATTTGAAACATATTTACGGCCGGGTTAATTCATCAGAAATAATTTCTTTCCCTGGTTTAGCTCAGCAAACCCAAAAAGAGAAAGAAGCCATCTTCCTGGATGCACTCAATATGCTGTATGTGGCCACCACGCGCCCTAAGCAATCCTTGCACCTATTGTTAAGCGTTCCAGATCCTGATTTACATTCCAAGACGATTTCTACATATACAAATTCCGTCGGTCGCCTTGTTTATGATTATGCGCAAGAAAAGTTAGAGTCAACTGAAATACCAGCCTATTTACAAACCACAACAGCTTGGAATACCTCTTATTTTGCCTTTTCCAATACATCCGTTATTCCATCCTTAGAGCATGCTGACCTACCTGATTTGGAGAAAAATGTACAAATTTCGTTAAAAAACGAGGTGTCACCAGTAACACTTCGCGTGAATTCAGCTAAAGCAGATTTGTATACCTCGGCGTCTAAAAAGCGCGAAATTGGGAATCAATTACATGATATTTTAGCTCAATTGCCTGATATGGATTCCTGGCCTTTTGTAAGAGCAAAGTCTAATCTAGACTTAGCGACTTTAGATACACTTTTCGAATCTGAGAAGGTTCGCTCGTTTTTTGCGAAAAATGTTTTAGCGTTTAAAGAAGTAGATTTATTATGTCCCGATGGAAAGATCATTCGTCCTGACCGGGTGAATAAAATAGGTGACGCTTTGCAGGTGATTGACTTTAAAACGGGTAAACAAAAGCCAGAACATAATGATCAAATCAATCGCTACAAACAGGCCTTAATTGACATGGGGTACCAAGTGACAAAAGGTGTTTTAATTTATTTAGAAACGGGAGAATTGATCGATGTATAAACGTTTACTCATTTTTGGCCTATTGATCGTCTTATTAGACTCATGCTCTTTTGTTAAACGGATATTCCATCGCTCAGGATCATCGTATTATAGTACTTCTGAAATCAAGAATATCATCAAGGAAGCCAAGAGATTCAAAGGTGTGCCGTATCGAACAGGAGGGATGGATAAAAGGGGTATGGATTGTTCAGGTCTTCTTTTTAAGTCCTATGCCTTGAATGATTTTTCGATTCCAAGGGTGTCTTCAGATCAAGTTAAATTTGGAGAGGAAATTAGATTAAAAGATGTACAATTAGGGGATTGGGTGTTTTTTGCAACTGGAAAAGTAGGTCTCATAAATCACGTAGGTTTAGTGACTAAAGAACGCCCATCGATTAGCTTTATTCATGCCAGTACCACCTACGGTGTTAGAGAGGATTTATTGTACCAAAAATTTTGGCTTGATCGTATCGTCAAAATAATACGTCCATTTAAAAATTAATATGGTTTTTAGGCATTGATGTACTATTTTTGCAATTCTTTTTAAAATGCTATGTCTAAAAAAATTGTAATTATTGGTGCTGGTGGAGTAGGGAATGTAGTCGTTAAAAAATGTGCGATGAATCCTGCATCCTTTTCAGAAATCGTTTTAGCTTCTCGTACTTTATCGAAATGTGATGCCATTGCCGCTGAATGTGCTGCGATTGGATTACCTACTAAAGTAAAAACACGTCAGGTAGACGCTGATAATGTGCCTGAATTAGTGGCTTTGTTCAAGGAAGAAAAGCCATTTTTAGTCATTAATGTAGCTTTACCTTACCAAGATTTAACGATTATGGATGCGTGCTTAGAGGCAGGTGTTCATTATTTAGATACGGCCAATTACGAGCCTAAAGATGTAGCGAAATTCGAGTACTCATGGCAATGGGCTTACCAAGACAAGTTTAAGAAAGCAGGTTTGATGGCTTTATTAGGCTGTGGCTTTGATCCCGGTGTAACAGGAGTATATACCGCTTATGCGAACAAGCATTATTTCGATGAGATGCACTATTTAGATATCATCGACTGTAATGCCGGTGACCACGGAAAAGCCTTTGCTACTAATTTTAACCCAGAGATAAATATCCGCGAAATTACGCAGAAAGGTAAATACTGGGAGAATGGTGAATGGATTGAGATCGAACCGATGTCGATTCACAAGCCTATCGATTATCCAAATATTGGACCCAAAGAATCTTATGTGCTTTACCATGAAGAATTAGAGTCTTTAACAAAGAATTTCCCTACGTTGAAGCGTGCGCGTTTCTGGATGACTTTTGGTCAAGCGTATTTGACACACTTAGAAGTGTTGCAAAATGTAGGTATGACTTCGATTGCACCTATTAAATTCAATGGAATGGATATCGTTCCCTTGGAATTCTTAAAGGCAGTTCTTCCAGAACCAGGTACCTTAGGTGAAAATTATTCAGGGCAAACCTCCATTGGTTGCCAAATCAAAGGTATCAAAGATGGAAAAGATGCTACGTACTATGTTTGGAATAACTGCCATCATGCAGATTGCTATAAAGAGGTTCAAGCGCAAGGGGTTAGTTATACTACCGGAGTACCTGCCATGATTGGTGCATCTCTAATGATTGATGGTTCTTGGTTTGCTCCAGGTGTATTTAATGTGGAAGAATTTAATCCTGATCCGTTTATGGAATTGCTGAATATTCATGGTTTGCCATGGGATGAGCAACACAATATTACTTTACCTCACGAATATTAGAATGTCGTACTATCCTTCAATTCCATCTCCTTGTTATGTATTGGAGGAAAATTTATTGGTAGCTAACTTAGAACTCCTAAAACGAGTTCAACAAGAGGCTGGCATTGAAATTATTTGTGCATTAAAAGGTTTCTCTTTTTACCATGAGTTCCCATTAGTTAAGCAGTATTTAGCGGGTGCCACTGCCAGTTCCTTACACGAAGCGCGTTTAGCGTTTGAGGAAATGGGTGTGAGGCCTCATGTCTATTCTCCTGCCTATCTAGAAGCTGAATGGGAAGAACTTTCATCCTATGCCGGTCATATTACATTTAACTCGCTGAATCAATACCACCAATATAAAGATCGGGCTCATGCTGCCGGTATTTCATGCGGATTGCGTATCAATCCAGAATATGCTGAAGTGGAAACGGAAATGTATAATCCATGTATCGCTGGTTCACGTTTAGGTATTCGACGTTCTGATTTAGGGGATTTGCCTGATGGAATTGAGGGTTTACATTCTCATACCTTATGTGAAAATGATTCCTTTGTCTTAGAACGCACTTTAGCCGTGATTGAGGAGAGGTTTGGCGATTTGTTGCCAAATTTAAAATGGTTGAATTTAGGCGGTGGTCATTTGATTACACGTGCGGATTATGACGTGGCGCATTTAATTGGATTATTAAAAGGGTTTCGCCAAAAATACCCAAAGCTTCAGATTATCCTAGAACCCGGTTCCGCGGTAGGCTGGCAAACAGGTTTTCTGAAATCTACAGTTTTAGATATTGTTGAATCGGCCGGCATAACAGTGGCAATCTTAGATGTTTCCTTTGCAGCACATATGCCAGATACTCTGGAAATGCCCTATAAGCCTAGAATCAGAGGGGCTAATTCGGAACCAGAAAAAGGAAAACCTACCTATCGTTTCGGAGGTATGACTTGTTTAGCTGGTGATTTCTATGGTGATTATTCGTTCGAAAATGAACTTAAAATTGGTGATGAGATTATCCTAGAAGATATGATTCACTACACGATGGTGAAGACTACAACTTTTAATGGGGTAAATTTACCTAGTATAGGTAAATTAGATCCTAATGGAGTGTTTCACCTGTATAAATCTTTCGGATACGAGTCATTTAAAGACCGTTTGTAATTGTGGAGAAGATCGGTCTCGAACCGACGACCTCTTGCATGCCATGCAAGCGCTCTAGCCAACTGAGCTACATCCCCATTTAAAAATTGACTTTAACCCCTACACCACCCTGGATATGTAGATAAAATGGATTAGGTAATAATTCTGAATACATACCAAGCTCTGCAAAGAAGGATAAATTGGGAGCGTCAATTGGAAAATATTCTAAACCAGCTATTCCAGCACCACCTAAACCTCGTTTCGTTTCTGGGAAGATAGAATTATCTAAAAATAGGTTTCGTGACACAAATTGTGGTCCAACTCCATAATAATAATGCAAGTCTGCATTTAGTAGAGTTGGTCGGTGCCATAAATACAAGGCATTCACCGAAAAACCAATATTTTGAAAGCTTCCATTTTGGTAAGATCGATTTGTACCCCAAAGCCCACCATAGGTTCCAAAATTAAATTCAAACGCATTTTTTCCATTCGGAAGATAGCGTTTTATCATAAATCCACCAGGCTCTCCTACTCTAAATCCTGCTGCCCAATCTTTCATCTGTGCCTTTACCGGGCTTAGGCAACCTACTAAAATGAAGATAATAAACAGACGTTTAAACATGCTAAGCCGAATAAAATTGGGTGATTAGATTAACTAATTTATCGTTTTCTTCTGATATACCAATCGTTATCCGTATAGAATCTTCACACAAGGTTACTGAACTACGGTTTCTAGTGATCAATTTAGCATCAATCAGATAGTTAAATAAGTCAGTTGCACGGTTAAAATGCACTAATATAAAGTTTGCATCAGATGGGTAAATCTGTAACACCTCTGGAATTTTATGAAGAGCTTCTATTAAACGAGAACGTTCAGATAAAATTAATTGAACAGATTCTTCCTTAAAAGATTTATTGCTTAGTGCTTTGTAAACAATCTCTTGAGTCGCTCCCCCAATATTATAGGGAGGCTTAATTTTATTTAACAAGCTTATAATAGTGGGATGAGCAAAGGCCATTCCTAGTCTCAAGGAAGCTAATCCATAGGCTTTGGAAAGCGTCTGCATGACAATGACTTGAGGATATTTCGCTAATTCTAAAATGAAACTAGGTTCATCAGAAAAGTCAATGTAGGCTTCATCAATAATGATAAAACCTGATTTAAAAGATTCGATTAGCGTATAAATAGCTGAACGATTCAATTTATTCCCGGTAGGATTATTAGGCGAACAAAGAAATAATAAACGCGTATTTTTATCTATTGTTTGTAAAATACCCTCGACATCCAATTGATAATTCTTGGTTAAACTCACCTTACGCTGTTCGATGTGATTAATTGAAGCACTCACCTCATACATTCCATAGGTAGGAGGGCATAAAATAATATTGTGTACACCTGATTGACAGGTCATACGCATGATTAAATCAATGGCTTCATCAGATCCATTTCCAAGAAAAATTTGATCTGAAGAGCAAGATTTAATGTCTGCTAACTGCTCTTTTATAGCTAATTGTAAAGGATCCGGATAGCGATTCCAATTTTCAGATACTCCTGAACCTAACGGATTTTCATTTGCATCTAAAAAGACGCCTTCTTTACCTTTAAATTCATCTCTTGCTGATGAATAAGGCTTCAAGTTCCAAATATGAGGTAATATGAAGTTTTCGAAATTCATATTTAGTTGATTCTAATTTTAACAGCATTCGCGTGCGCCTGTAAAGATTCCGCTTCTGCCATATCAATGATTGTTTTGCCTAATGCTTCTAATCCTTGTTTCGTAATTGACTGCAAGGTGATCTTCTTCGTAAACGAATCCAGATTTACGCCTGAATAAGCTCTCGCAAATCCATTGGTTGGTAAAGTATGATTTGTTCCTGAAGCATAATCACCTGCTGATTCAGGAGTATAATGCCCTAAGAAGATTGATCCTGCGTTGCGTATATGTTGTGAAAAGCTTTCCGCATTGTCGCAAGCTAAAATCAAGTGTTCTGCGGCGTATTCGTTTAATAAGTCAATAGCCTCTGCTGAGGTATTTACTAAAATGAATTTTGAATTAGCAATAGCTTTTTCTGCTAGTTCTTTTCTAGGTAATTCAGCTAATTGGCTAGTGATTTCAGCCATAGTTTGTTCCAAAATGGCAGATGAGGTACTTATTAAAATCACCTGTGAGTCTGCCCCATGTTCTGCTTGCGATAATAAATCGGAGGCAACATAAGCCGGATTAGATGTCTGATCAGCATACACAGCCACTTCAGATGGTCCTGCAGGCATATCAATTGATGTGCCTAATCGGTTTGCGTACATTTTAGCCGCTGTAACGTACTGATTTCCGGGCCCAAAGATTTTATATACCGCCGGAACGCTTTCGGTTCCTAGACTTAATGCAGCTATAGCTTGTGAACCACCTACTTTAGCCATCTTTGTTACTCCACATAATGTAGCAGCGTAGAAAATAGCAGGGTGAATAGCAGGAGTACAAAGAACCACTTCCTTACATTCAGCGATGCGAGCAGGAATGGCTAACATTAAAACGGTAGAAAATAGGGGAGCCGTTCCTCCAGGAATGTAGATTCCTACTTTATCGATGCCTGTTGATTTCTGCCAACAAACGACACCTGGATTTATTTCTATTTTATTGGGAACTAACTTTTGTGCCGCGTGAAAGGCATATATATTAGCGTAGGCATGATCGATCGCCTTTTGTAATTCTTTATCTGTTTTTGAGGCTAAATCTTCAATTTCTGCTGCCGTATACAGTATATCTGTAATTTCTCTCTTTTCGTAGGTCGCCGTCAATTCTCGCAAGGCTTGATCGCCTTTCGATTTAACTTGACTAAAAACCTCAGAAATTAAGGCATCTAATTGTCCTTGCTCTAAGGTAGGACGCTGACAAATAGTTGCATAATCTGAACGAGAAGGGTAATTGATTTGTGTAAACATGATTAAAGAATCATTTTTTCAATAGGTAAAACTAAAATTCCTTCTGCCCCTGCTTCGCGTAGATTTTCAATGATATTCCAAAAATCATTCTCCTCAATTACTGAATGCAAAGAGAACCAGCCCTTTGTCGTCAAAGGTAATACAGATGGAGATTTCATTCCTGGTAATAAAGCAGTCACTTTATCAATGTTTTGCTCTTGCACATTTAAAACCACGTATTTCGCATTTTGGCCTCTTTGAACCGAGTCAATTCTAAATAATAGTTTATCTAATATAGCTTGTTTCTCGGATGATAAGGCCGTGTTAGAGATCATCACCGCTTGACTTTGAAAAACCGTAGCTACCTCTTTTAGTCCATTACTTAGTAATGTTCCTCCAGTCGATACGATATCGCAGATCCCCTCAGCTAAACCAATACTAGGAGCAATTTCTACTGAACCAGAGATTTCGTGCATTTCTGCCTTAACACCATTCTTTAGTAGAAATTGACTTGTAAGGTTCGGATACGAGGTAGCAATGCTTTTACCCTCGAACTGTTTTAAATCAGAATAGTTCTCGCCACGAGGGATAGCTAAAGAAAGTCGGCATTTAGAAAAGCCTAATTCTTTTACTATATCCACTTTGCGTGTGTGCTCCATTAAAACATTTAAGCCTACTACGCCTAAATCGGCCACTCCATCTTCCACATACCCCGGAATATCATCGTCGCGTAGGAATAAAAATTCAATAGGGAAGTTGCTCGAAATTGAACGAAGTTTAGATCCACCAGATTCAAATTTGATTCCACACTCCTTGAATAATTTCAACGAGTCATCGCTTAGGCGTCCTGACTTCTGTACCGCTATTCTAATATTATTTGTGCTCATGGTATTTATTGATAAAAATTAAGCCCCGAGGTTATTCGAGGCTTAAACAATCATTTTTATAAAAACATTTTGATCGGATCCTCGAGGTATTGTTTCAGTGTTAACAGGAACGCAGCCCCTGTAGCACCATCTACTACGCGATGATCACATGTCAACGTTAATTTCATAATGTTGGTTGCATAGAATTGACCATTCTTTACACCTACGGTTTCTTTAATTCCACCTACCGCTAGAATACAAGACTCTGGCGAGTTGATGATCGAAGTAAATTGATCAATACCGAACATACCTAAGTTAGAAACCGTAAATGTGTTACCTTCCCAATCTTTCGGTTGTAATAATTTACCTTTCGCCTTAGCACCTAAATCTTTAGCTTCTGCAGAGATTTGTGCGATCGACTTTTCTGATGCAAAACGAATGACAGGAACTAACAAACCGTCCTCCACTGCAACAGCCATACCGATGTGTACATGTTTGTTGACACGGATACGATCTTCCATCCAGTACGAATTCACTTTAGGGTGTTTCGCAAGGGATAGGGCAGTAGCCTTAATGACCATATCGTTAAATGAAATTTTCACGGGGAATGTTTCATTCATGCTCACACGTGCTTCCATTGCTTTGTCCATGTTGATTTCCATCGTTAGATAGAATTCAGGAGCGCTGAATTTAGATTCTGATAAACGACGCGCGATTGTTTTGCGCATTTGGCTGTTTGGAATATCCTCGAAGCTTTCTACTCCTCCGGTGAAGTTCGCATTTGCGCCACCTGAATTAGGATTGTATTCTTCCACGTCTGCTTTCGTGATACGTCCACCATCACCCGTTCCCGTGATCCAGTTTAAGTTATATCCTTTTTCTTTTGCCAAAGCACGAGCTAAAGGACTAGCCTTCAATTCTGCACCTGGTTTAGCAGCTGTTTTTTCTTCGACTACTGGTGCCTTGGTGACCGCAGGTGCTGGTGCACTCGCAACTGGGGCAGCTGGCGCTGGTGCAGGAGTACTTGCTTTAGGAGCCGCTTCAGCATCTAAGATTAACTGGAAATTAGCACCTGGCTCACCTACAATGGCAATAATACCATCTACGATAACACCTTGACCTTCTTTAGCGCCGATATATAAAAGAGTTCCATCTTCATAGTTCTCTAATTCCATCGTTGCTTTATCTGTTTCTACTTCTGCAATGATATCTCCATTTTTAATGACATCACCTACTGTTTTTAACCATTTAGCGATGACACCCTCGATCATGGTATCACTCATCTTGGGCATACGAACTGCCACAGCCTTCACACCGCTTAAATCGATGGCAGGAGTTGCTGCTAGTGCCTGTGCTACTGGTGCAGCTGTTGCGGCAACAGGTTCAGATGCTACTGGAGCAGGAGATGTAGTGGCTGTAGTGGCTGTTGGTGCAGCTAAAAGTGCTGAATAATCTTCACCTGGAGTACCTACGATCGCAATAATTCCATCAACAGGAACTGCTTCACCTACTTTTACACCGATGTATAATAAGGTTCCGTCTTCGTAATTCTCTAATTCCATTGTTGCCTTATCTGTTTCAACTTCAGCGATAATGTCACCAGATTTAATAACGTCCCCTTCTTTTTTATGCCAATTTGCGATCACACCTTCTAACATCGTGTCG